>JAAZIF010000080.1 GCA_012510335.1 Methanomicrobiales archaeon
ATCGAGGATGCCGTCCCCATCAGTATCCAGGCCGGGAGGTAGAACTTGAAGACCGTGTTCATCCGGAAGTAGGCCTCGCCCATGTTGTCCTTTAGGTACAGGAACTCGGTAGCGATGATGATCAGGAGCCCGAGGATCGCGTGCGTGTCCGCGACAGTGAACCGGCGGCGGAGAGCAATGTAGACCAGCGGGACGACAGCGATGACCGCGGCCGGGTAGCCGGCGAGCACGAACGGGAGCGCGGCGAGCAGGAGACAGGGGCGGCGCCGTATATCGGGAGCGCAGGCGGCGATGAGGATCGCGAGGAAAAACCCGTGGACAAGCAGGAACTCTGCCGGGGCGGAGGGAGCAGTGACGAGCCCGATCCCCTCGATCCCGGGGCTGTTTAACTGGATGTAGAACGGGAGGTAGGCGGCTACCGCAAGCGGCGGCACAGTCGCAAGCACCATCCAGGATCTCGCCTCATCCCGGGAGAGGTTCCCGTAGCGCCGCCAGATGAGGAGCCCGAAGACCAGCGTTGCCGGCGCGTATACCAGCACATCCCAGGAGTTGATGCCGGGCATCGACCCGAGGGAGAGGGCGGCAAGCCCGCAGAGGACTGCCCGCCCCCGCATCGAGAGGCCTTCCCAGCGCGTATAGGCAAGGATCAGCAGGAAGAGCAGGAAGGCCTGGTTGAAAAGCCCCATGACATGCGGGTGGACGTCGCCCCAGAGCATCGAGAAGAGGGGATACTCGTTGATGGTGTTCTCGATCGCCCGGGTGCTCCCCCAGAGTATATCCAGCCATGGGGCCCCGGTGAGGATCAGGTAGACCGCGGAGGGGTTAGGGAGGAGGAGGAAGAGCACCGGGAGCCACCTGTGGCGGTCCAGGAGGAGATGCCCGATGGCGTAGAGCGAGACCGCGGCAAGCCCGAGCACGGTCGGGAGGGCGAGGTTGAACGTGACCGTCGAAGGCACGCCGGATGCAAGACCGAGCGCCCCGTTCGTCCAGTAGCCGATGTAGTAGTAGACGTCCAGTGTCCCGCCGGCGTACCAGGGGTCAAGCGGCGGGACGACCGGGTGGCGCATGATCGACGCGAGGAACGCGTGATCCATGAACTTCTCGGCGTAGGAGATGGTCGGGTTGATCCAGCGCACCTCAAGCATGAAGAGGAAAGGGATCAGGAAGGCGGCATCCCAGCGGAGTGATGATCGCAGGCGCTCCCGCGTGTAGAATCCCCGTGACCCCGCGTAGATAATCGATCCTGCAAACGGCAGGAGGGCGAGCCAGACCGGGAGGCCGAGGAGCCCGCAGTACCAGGAGAGAAGGGTGAAAGCGAGGATCGATGCCGGGTATGCGGCGGCGGCCGCGAGTTTTTCGAGGGTGCGGTCAAGCGCCGGCCAGGTGCCGAGTTGGAGCACCTTAATGACCAGAAGCCAGGAGAGCACCGAGGGGATCATCTCACCCGCCAAACGTCTCCTCCTTCTGGAGATCCTTACTGAAGACCTTCTTTAGGAGATCCACCGACCAATCGCCGAAGTAGTATATCGACCAGACGCCCCCGACAAGCGTGACCATATTCTTGACCAGGTGGTCGATGACAGCGATCAGCGTCGCCGTTACTGCCGGCACGCCTGCAATCCCGAAGGTCAGCGCGAGCGCGAGTTCATAGGTTCCCACGCCGCCCGGGGTGACCGGGATCGCTTTTACGAGGTTCCCGATGACTATCGCAAGGACGACGATGCCAAACTGGACCGGCGCCTGAAACATCATGACGACCGCGAAGCAGACCAGGATGTCGACGGTCCATATGAGGAGCGATGATCCGCTGAGAACCGCGAGCGCCCGGGGGTTGAGGGAGGCCTGCTTCACCTCATCGAGCATCCTCCGGACGGCGGCGATGATCCGGTTCTCTGACTCGATCCTGCCGGACCAGAGTAGGAGGACAAAGAAAATTCCTCCCCCGATGAGCGGGACGACGATGATGGTGGTAAACCAGCCCGGGACGGCGAGGACTGCCAGGACGAACGGGAGTGCGATGGCGCCGAGCACTGCGATCATCAGGACATCAAAGACCCGCTCGACGACGATGGACGAGAACCCCTGCGAGTAGGTGGCGTCGTCCTCGTGCTTGAGTATGAGCATACGCACGAAGTCTCCGAGCCGCGCTGGGACTATGAGATTCGCCGTCTGGGATATGAAGATGCAGGCGGTCGAGAAGGTGAGGCTCACCGGGATACCAAGCCCCCGGAGGATGAACCGGTACCGAGAACCCCTGAGGATCCAGGCGATGATGCAGATCCCGACCGCGGCAAATAGGAAAGGGAGCACAGCGTGCTCAAGCGTCAGCAGGAGGTCATCCCATACCCGGTAGAGCATGAAGGCGATTATCCCGATCGCGACCAGGGTGGGGATGACTATCGCGCTAATCTTTTTCCACATGAAGGTGCCACCAGAGGCGCATTACCGCCGATCCCATCTCGATGACGTCTTTTCTCCGCACCGTCGTCCCCGGCCCCTGCCGCCACCGCACCGGAAACTCGTATACCCGGTAGCCGGTCTTCTGCGCCCGCACGAGCACCTCGGTATCCCAGAACCAGTGTTCGGCCCTGACCGACGGGAGGATGCCGAGGAGGCGGTCACGCCGGAACCCCTTAAACCCGCACTGGTGGTCGTAAAGCGAACTCCTGAGGATTGTCCTTACAAGCGTGTTGTATCCGCGACTTGCGATCTCCCGCCCGCTGCTCCGGGTGATATCGCTCTCCGGGAGTAGGCGGGAGCCTGTTGCAATATCAAAGCCTTCGCGGATTGCCCCTATAAGTTCATGGAGGTGCTGAATATCGGTTGCGAGATCGACGTCGTAGTAGCAGACGATAGAGCCCCTCGCCCCGGTAAAGGCACGGACGAGCGCCCGGCCCCGCCCGAGACGCTCGTCGCTATGCGTCAGGCGAATCCGGGGATCCCGGGCCTCATACTCCCTCGCGAGTTCGGTGCTCCCGTCGGTGCTCCCGTCCTCGGCGACGATCAGTTCAAATCTCCCCGGCGCGATCTCCTCCAGCACCTCAAGCGACCGGGGTATGGCGACCTCAAGCGCTTCGCGGTCGTTGTAGACCGGGAGGACAGCGCTCACCTCGATCTCATCCATCAGGGTGCCTCGCAAGAACCCGTTTTGCCACCTCTTCCCCGGCGATGACCGACCCGTTCATGCTCCGCTCCGGATAGTTCGGGGGGCTGAACATGCCGGCGAGGAAGAGCCCGTGCTCCTCGTATGAGGGGAGGCGGGCACCAAGCCCGGTTGTGTATATGGGGCCTGCGTGGGGGTCGATGGCGAACCGGTGCCAGTGTATCTCCTCCTCGTCGACGGAGAACCGCCTGCAGAAGTCCGCAAGCATCGTCTGCCCGTAGTCCTCCGGGAGGCGGCCCGAGAAGTAGGAGGCGAGGTAGACGATGTGTTCGCCGTACCACGCGAGCGGCGCGAAGTTGGTGTGCGAGACCACCGCGCCGTAGGGGGCCGCATCCTTCATGTTCAGCCAGTAGATGCCGTCAGTGACGTCCCTGTCGAGCGCGAGTGTCATGCAGGCGGCGCCCTGGTAGGGAAC
Source organism: Methanomicrobiales archaeon (assembly GCA_012510335.1). Taxonomy (GTDB): domain Archaea; phylum Halobacteriota; class Methanomicrobia; order Methanomicrobiales; family Methanoculleaceae; genus Methanoculleus. Next base: position 3,579 of record JAAZIF010000080.1, read on the forward strand.
CGGGGCGAGGTCAACGCCGGCGATCTCGGCGGTCACCTGCGGGGGAAGCGTCGATATGACTATATCGTAACTCTCCCCGTCAATGATCCAGCCGCCGGCATTCCGCCGGATCTCGCTCACCGGGGAGTCGAGCGTGACCGAGGCTCCAGACCCCTCGACCTCCTCCTGGAGCCGGGTGATGAGGTGCTGGAAGCCTCCCCGGAGGTAGCCCAGGCGTTCGCCCCCGGCGCCGCGGTCAGACCGGATCGCGATACGGGATATGAGCCAGGCGGCGGAGACCTCGTCCCTTCGATCCCCGAACTTGCTCTTTAAGAGCGGCTCAAAGAACGATGAGTAGATGCCGGGGCCGAGGTTATCCAGTATGAAGTCTTTTGCGGTGATGGCGTCGAGGGCTGAGACGTCGAACCGCCGGGATCGCAGTGTCAGGAGACCGAGACGGGCCTTCTCGGTGAGTGTGAGGTGAGGGTAGCGCAGGATCTCGGTCGGACTTGTGAGCGGGTGGATGGCCCCGTCGACGTAGTAGCCGGTGGACCCCCGGAGCCATTCCAGCCGGCCGGTCACCTGCAGGGTATCGAGGAGGGCGATAAGACGGGCATCCCCGGAAAAGCAGTGGTGGTAGTACTCCTCGATCCAGTAGTCGCCGATCCGGTATGAACCGAGGCAGCCGCCCGCAACAGGTCTTCGTTCGAAGAGGTTTACCTGGTGTGCCCCGGCAAGGTTGAGAGCCGAGACCAGGCCCGAGAGACCTCCCCCCACAATGCAGATCTTCATTTCCCACCACACCGCGTGAAAATATAAGAACGTTTTTGGCGTATATGGTATATAACGTCTTTATACATAAACGTCGATATTATTGATCAGTCACGATGAGGGTGTGAAACCGAATGAAGGTCTTCTTTGTAGGGTTCGGTCAGGCCGGGGGCAAAGTCGCCGATATGTTCATAGAACAGGACAGACGGCTGCAGACCCAGAATTTCAGTGCGATTGCTGTAAATACGGCACGCACCGATCTGATGGGGCTTAAAAATATCGAGTTGAAGGATCGGCTCCTGATCGGGCAGACTGTGGTTAAGGGCCATGGTGTCGGGACCGATAACTTAACCGGGGCCCGGGTTACCGCCGATGAGATTGATAGCATCATCAGCGCCATCGGAACGAGATGTACGCACGATGTCGATGCGTTTGTCATCGTCGCCGGTCTCGGCGGCGGAACCGGTTCCGGGGGCTCGCCGGTCCTGGCCCGGCACTTAAAGCGCATATACCGGGAACCGGTCTACGCGATCGGTATCCTTCCCGCCCCCGAGGAAGGGCGTCTCTACTCATATAATGCGGCTCGTTCGCTGAGCACCCTGGTGAACGAGACGGACAATACGTTTATTTTTGACAACAGCGCCTGGAAGAACGAGGGTGAGAGCGTCAAGGATGCCTATACCCGGCTGAATGATGAGATCGTCCGCCGGTTTGGCGTGCTTTTCCGCGCAGGTGAGGTCAGCAAGGCGGGTGTCGGTGAGATGGTCGTGGATTCAAGTGAGATCATCAACACCCTGCGTGGAGGTGGTATCACCTCCGTCGGATACGCCATAAGCGAGAAGGTCGCCCCTCGCGTGAAACAGTCCCAGGGGTTCCTCTCGGGCATCCTGCGCAAGAAGGATAAGACCGAGGAGGTGCTGACCGGAGAGGATAAGTCGGCAAAGATAATCAACCTGGTCAGGCGGGCCATGCTCGGGCGCCTGACCCTGCCCTGCGACTACTCGTCGGCGGAGCGGGCGCTCGTCCTCCTCGCGGGCCCGCCGGATGAGATGGACCGGAAGGGCGTGGAGAAGTCGAAGAGCTGGGTGGAGGAGAATATCGCCGGCGTCGAGGTGCGTGGCGGGGATTACCCGGTGGATAGCGATTACGTCGCTGCCGTGGTTGTCCTTGCGACGATAGGAAACGCCCCCCGGATCACAGAGCTCATGGAGATTGCGAAGTCCACAAAAGAGGATGTCTTGAAATCCAGAGAGAAGCGTTCTACCATGTTTGATGACGGTATAGAGCCATTGTTTGAGTGAGAGGTGCGTATGAAAGCAAACATCAGCAGATGGATCATTCTCCTGCTGGCACTGGTATGTGCTGTGCAGGCGGTATCGGCGGCAGGTTTTGATGTTAAGACCGAGACTATCAACCCGGAGGGCGATACTCTCGAACCCGGTCAGCAGGTGACCGCGCGTTACGTGCTTACCTACGATATGTTCACCCCCTGGGATGGCAGCGACGAGGCATTTGAGTTCAGCACCGGGCTCAAGGATTCTTCCTGGAAATTCATCGTCAAGCGTGACGGAATTGATATCTATACCACTGAGAAGACCGGGTATTATCCGGTCCTGACGGAGTTTGAGATCGCCTACGGTAAGGGTAACATGGAACTGGATATTCAGATGCGCGGCACCGTGCCTACGGGCACAAGCGAGACGGTTCTTATCACCAGGATCGAGCACCTGCTGAATAAAGACGTTAAGACGACCCATTCCGTGACCCGCAAGGTCGTGAGCATGGAGCAGGTCGGGAGTTCTCTCACGGTCCAGCAGCAGAACCTCAAAGGTCTGAAGGCAGATATCGATGCCGGGGCTGCAGATGGCGTGGATATTTCTGCGGCGCAGGAGAAATACGATAATGCGAGCAAGGCACTCACCAGCGCTGCATCGGTAGGCCCCTCAAAGGCGGCAGAACACATCGCCTCAGCCATAAAGTCCATGGATGAGGCGAAGGTGCTCCTCGATAAGGCACGGACCGAGAAGGAGGTCTCTGATACCGGTGCGGCGCTCGAGTCCCTGGATGACAGGATCAATTACTTTATCGAGGAGCGCTCCATGGGCGGAGACCCGAGGGTGGTCTCGATCGTAACAAAGCGCGAGAGTGCCGTCCAGTTTTACTCCCAGGCAAAAGATTACCTGAACGCTAAGAACTATCCGCTGGCGCGCTCGAAGGCGGCTGAAGGTCTGAATAAGGCAAACGAGGCTTTAAGCGAAGCGGATGCTTTGAGAGAAGCGATCGGTGAGGGATTCAACCTCGGAAGTCCTCTCCTTTACGTGGGTATCGGGATTATTGTCATCCTCATCATCGCGGGCATAGTGATCTATCGGAAGAAGACCAGCTGGGATGAGCTCGGATAACAACCCGGAAAAACCCTCTTTTCATGCCTGGATTTTCTGCAGGGGTCTCATAGGGATCGGGAGAATAACCCGGTGGTCATGAGCGTCCCACCCGGCGGCGGTTGACGGGGGTATACGATCGGAGAATCGGACATGAGGTTTGTGGAGATCAGTGGCAGTACCTTCTACAATGGTGATTGTATCACCGGTACAGAGGAGTATATACCTGATAATTCTGTCGACCTGATAATAACCGATCCTCCTTATGGGATCGGAGGCGACCGGTTACACCAGCATTACAATCGCAATGAAGAGTTTGTTGTGGAAGGTTATGTCGAGGTTCCAGCATCCGAATATGGAGAATTCAGTCTCAGGTGGATAAAAGAGGCCGAGCGCATTCTCAGGCCGGGTGGATCGATCTACATCGTGTCCGGTTACACCAACCTCTACCATATACTCCATGCGCTGCGGCAGACAGGGCTTGAAGAGGTCAATCATATCATCTGGAAATACAATTTTGGCGTATACACCAGCCGGAAGTTCGTATCGTCGCATTACCATATCCTGTTCTACGAAAAATCTGGCGGAAGGAGGACGTTCAACCTGGAATCGAGGTATGGAGTCAGGGAGAGGGCTCAGGATGATGGCTCACTGAACTACCAGGATCGCGAGGATGTCTGGATCATAAACCGTGAATACAAACCGGGCCGGTTCAAGAACAAGAACGAGCTGCCGGCAGATCTGCTCGTGAAGATGATACAATACAGCAGCAATGAAGGCGATCTGGTATGCGATCTCTTCCTTGGAGGTTTTTCGACCGCAAGGGCAGCAATTGGCCTTAACCGTCGGGCGATGGGTTTTGAGATCTCCCGGTCGGCGTTTGACCTGCAGATCGAAGGGTTGCGGGATATGGAGCAGGGATATTTACTGCCGACGCTGAGAACCCCGGTGACCGGGAAGCTCAGGAATCAGGGGAAACCCTGGGATGATAGCGATCTCGAGTTCCTGGTATCCCGGTTCGCCGGGCTCATCGAGTCCGGCATGACAAAGAAGGATTCCGTGGAGGTGCTGGAGAGAGAGCTTGGCCGGGGCCGGTGGTCCATCGAGAAGATGCTGAGAAAGTTGCAGCGGCGCTCTCCGGG
>JAAZIF010000358.1 GCA_012510335.1 Methanomicrobiales archaeon
CGTCATCGACCGGAAGGATGTCTCGCTGGTCGCCTCAGGGGGGCAGGCGTTCCTCGGGACAATACCCGATCAGGAGACCGAGATCCAGCAGCAGCTGCGGGATCAGGTCCAGCACAAGGTCATCGATGCCCGCCGCGCGCTTGAGAAGCAGGGCGTGGAAGTGATCGTCAGGCTGCCGATAGGCACCGCGGGGAAGGAGATCGTGAATGCGGCAGATGCCGAGGGAGCCTCGCTCATCGTCATCGGTTCGCACGGACGGTCAAACCTCCGTGACCGCCTGCTCGGGACGGTCTCTGAGTACGTGATCAAGAACGCCCACCAGCCGGTCATGGTCGTCAAACGGGACGTGGAGGTACAGGAATAACCATCCTCCAGTTTTTCCCGGGGTATCGACATGCAGGGGGAGATCGTGCTTTATATCCCCGCGCTGCCATAATATTGTGAATGCCGGACGACTATCACAGACCGTGCGAAAACCCACTCTGGCCCTGTGCGATGACCGGGGCGGTCGCCTGCCTGGCGGGTTTCGATGACATCGGTGTCGTCGTCCATGGATCGAGCGGTTGCTATTTCTACCCGGCGTCCCTCATCGCGACCCCCATCCACGGGACGTTCCTCGTTGAGAACGAGGTCATATTCGGCACGGAGTCCCGCCTGCATGAGGTGATCGGGGAACTTGAGGATAGGTATGCCAGGATTGCAGTGGTCAACACCTGTGTTCCCGCCATCATGGGCGAGGATATCGGCGACCTCGCCCGGGGCGGTCGGGTCTTCATAGTCGATAGCCCCGGGTTCCTCGGGAACCTGGAGGTGGGATACCACCGGGCGCTCGCGGAGATCGCGCCTGAGGTAGACCCCGGTGCCGCCGGCGTCAACATCGACGGCATATGCTGCACCGACCCGTTCTGCCGGGGCAACGCCCTTGAGGCACGGCGCCTGCTCGGTCTGGCCGGGGCAACCGTCGCCGCAACGTTCTGCCTGGACAGTTATGCTACGGCCCGCTGGGCGGCGCCCCTCACCGTCGGCACAAACCCCGACCTCGCAAGCGGCATCGGGAGGTGGTGCGGCTCGCTCCTGGGTCTAGATTCCGTTGCAGAGACGATTGATGCGCTCGCTGCCGTGGTCGACGGCATCGAGGCCCAGCCGGTCAGGGAGGAGATCGCATGGGCCGATGCCAGGATCAGGAAGGCATGCAACAAGTATCTCCAGAGATTCGACCCGCCCAGGGTGGCGATCTTCTCCGGCAGATCCTACGCTGATTTTGCAGCCAGGTTGCTGAAAGATTACCTCGACGCAGATATCGCCTGTATCGCAGCCAGGAACGATGCTGATGCCCCGGCGGATGATTTTTCGGTTATCGGGGATATGATCCGCGACGCCGCTCCGGACCTGGTTCTCGGTTCATCCTATGAGCAGACGCTTGCCGGTGATGCCGCCTTCGTCGGTCTGACGCCGCCGATCCGGGATAGGGTTCTCCTGCACTCCCGGGCGGTGGCCGGGATAGAGGGGGCGCTCTGTCTGATGGATGAGATCCTCAACGCCTGTATAACCCGGAGGCGGCGCGGCAGGGAAAGGATCTTGCATTAAGGCTCCCGGTGCCAGAACAGGAGAATGGGAATGTCACTTGCAAGAGAGGGCCGCAGCCTTGAGATGCTCCTGCCCTCGCCCTGTGACCGGTCGCATGGCAGAACCACTCAGTCTTTTGCGGGAGGGACCGCCCTCTTTTTCACCGACAAGAGCCAATACA
>JAAZIF010000081.1 GCA_012510335.1 Methanomicrobiales archaeon
CGCCATCGGGTGATCTCTGTTATCGATCGTGAGCCGCTCTGAGAGGTAGATGAGCCCGCCGCATTCGGCAAAGACCGGCATGCCGTCGTCGACCACCCGCCGCACGTCCTCCCGGCACCGGGAGGCGGCGAGCGCTTCTGCATGGAGCTCCGGGTAGCCGCCGCCCATGTAGAGTGCATCCATCTCCGGGAGCCGGTCGGCCACCGGCGAGAAGAAGATGAGTTCTGCCCCGGCCTGAGCGAGGCGGTCGAGGTTGTCGGCGTAGTAGAAACAGAACGCTGCATCGTTAGCGACGCCGAGGCGGATCTGCGCCTCCGGCAGGCCGGGGGCCTCCGGCGGTGCCGGGAGGGGCGGGGCTGACCGTGCAAGCCCCATGATCCCGGGTATATCACAGGTCTCTTCCACAACCCCACCGAACCGGGCCATCGCGCCATCCTCGGCCGCCATCTCAAGCCCGAGGTGCCGGCTCCTGACCGCGAGATCGCCTCGTCGTGGAACCCAGCCGCAGGCCGGAACGCTCTCCGTGGCCTCGATCATGGCCCGGTGCCGGGGGCTCCCGATCCGGTTGAATATGACCCCCGCGATCCTGACCGCCGGGTCAAACCCCGCGTATCCCTGGACAATCGCATGCACGCTCCTCGATGCCCCCCCGGCATCCACAACGAGGAGGACCGGGGCGTCGAGTATCTTCGCGACGTGGGCGGTGCTTGCGGCATCACTCCCCTCAAGCCCGTCGAAGAGCCCCATAGCGCCCTCGACGACGGCGATATCGGCCCCCGTGGTGGCAGAGAGGAACGTCTCCCGCACCCCCTCTTCCCCCATCATGAACGGGTCGAGGTTGCGTGATATCCGGCCGCATATGGCCGAGTGGTGCGTGGGATCGATGAAATCCGGGCCTACCTTGAAGGGCTGGACGGCAAACCCCCGGGCGGTGAGCGCCGCCATCAGGCCGCTTGCGAGCGTTGTCTTGCCGCACCCGCTGTGGGTTCCGGCTACGACGATTCGTGGGATCGGGCGCATAAGGGAGGTCTGGTAGTAAAAGAGATAAATATGCCCTCTGATAACCGGGGTGGCTGGAGACGTCCGGACCATCGCACCGGTGAACCAGAACCCCCACCACCGACGTCTTACGGCGGGCTTCCGGGCTGCGAGAGACGTCCGGCTGTCCTCCGCGATCTCATCGCCGGGGGCGGATATGTATCTGTGATTGCCGGGCGGGAGCAGACTCTCCCCCGGCCATACCTGCCAGATCCCATCACCACACCCGATGGTGATGAGAGCGGGCATGTGATCCTCCGGGCGCGTCTGTGAACCGGCCTTTGAGTGAAAAGGGCCGATGCATCGGCTCTCCACAATCCAGTGGGAAGGTTAATTGGATGGTGCGCCGGAGGATACTTGCATGATGCTCGAAGAGGCTCTGCAACGGATATCGGAACAGGCGAAACGGAAGCGGATGAGCCTGCCCGGCCACAAGACAAAGATCGTCTGCACCATCGGGCCTGCGTCAAACTCGCGGGCGATGCTTGTTGACCTGATCCGGGCCGGCATGAATGTCGCCCGGCTCAACCTCTCCCATGGGACATTCGAGGAGCACCGGGAGAACATACGCAACATCCGGGCGGCGGCCGATAGCGTCGGGCTCCCGGTCACGATCCTTGTCGACCTCCCGGGACCGAAGATCCGGCTAGGCGACCTCGCGGTTGAGCCAATGGAACTTCATAAGGGCGAGACCATCACCCTTACCGTTGCATCTGCGTCTGATGATCCGTCCTGGATCCCGGTCGATTTTGAGCAGTTTCCTGACCTTGTATCGGAGGGGAGCACCATATTCATCAATGACGGGTTTCTCCAGCTCAAGGTAGATAAGGTCGCCGGGAAGACCGTCGTGGCGACGGTGATCATCGGCGGCACGCTGCTCTCGCGCAAGGGCGTAAGTCTCGTCGACGGCGGGGGGATCACTGCGCTCAGCGCCGTGACCGACCGGGATCTCGAGTGCATCGACTTCGGGCTCTCTGAGGAGATCGATACATTCGGTATATCGTTTGTCGAGCGGGCGGAGGATATAAGGCGGGCCCGGGAACACGCGGCCCGGATGGGGAAGTCCATACGGGTGATAGCAAAGATCGAGCGGCAGGAGGCACTTACAAACATAGATGAGATCCTGAAAGAGACCGACGGGGTTATGATCGCCCGTGGCGATCTCGGTGTCCAGACGCCGATCGAGGATGTTCCGGCGGTGCAGAAGCGGATCATCCAGAAGGCGAACATACTGGGCCGGCCGGCGATAACCGCGACGCAGATGCTCGTCTCGATGACCGACAACATCCGGCCCACACGGGCCGAGGTGACCGATGTCGCAAACGCTATCCTGGACGGGACCGACGCGGTCATGCTCTCCGAGGAGACGTCTATAGGGAGGTACCCGGTCGAGACGGTCGCGATGATGGCCAGGATCTCCCGTTCGACCGAGGAAAAGCGCCCAAACCTCGGGACCGGGTACAATCTCGTCGACTACTTCAGGAGGGGGAAGGGCAGGGAAGGGATCACCATAAACGATGTAGTATCCCTCAACGTCATCGAGTCGATGGATGCGCTCGGCATCAGGTACGTGCTGACGCCCACCCGCTCGGGAAACACCCCCCGGAACATATCGCGGTTCAAGCCTGATGCCTGGATCCTCGCGTTCACAAGGAGTCCCGCCGCACTCAGGTTCCTGGCCTTCTCCTACGGTGTCCGGCCGTTCCTGATCAGGAGCGAGAAGGAGTACTGGCACGGGGCGATCATGGACTCGATCCGGGACTTCGGCCTGATCAAACCGGGGGAGCGCGTGGTGCTGACCGAGGGTATATCGCCCGGGCGCGAGGGGACAGATTCGCTCATCATCCTGACGGTGGATTGAAGCCTCCCGTCATGTGAGGAGTGTGAGGGCGAGGCACGCCGCGACCGGTATGATGAGGTTGTCGTCCACGGGGCTTATGAGCTCGGCGAGCCCTGCGACTGCGGTGGTCGCGAGGGCGACAGGCGGCGGGACGAGGAGAGAGAGGGCGATCGCCGTCACAGCGATCCCTGCGATCGTGCCCTCGATGGACTTGTGGTTGTAGATCCTGGTCTTCCCGAACCGGACACCTGTGATGGTGGTTATGCTGTCGAGGAGCGCAAGCACCACGAGCCCGACGGCGACGACATCTTTTTCGAAGAATATGAGAGAGAAGAGGGCCCCGAACGCGAAGAAGAGTGCGCCCTTGCCCGGGGTGGCGTCGCGCCGCTCCAGACCGCCGAGGATTGTGGATATGACAGGGATGGTGTAGCCCCGGTAGACGGCGTCGGAGAGGATGAACCCGGCAAAGAGGGTAATGGCGAGGACCGAGATGGTTATGCCGCGGTCGAAGATGAATATAAAACCCGCGATCCCGAGGCCGAATAAGAGGTGGACGACCTGCCGGAGCGACTCGTTCATGGTATCAGTGGTTGGCGCCGGAGGTGGAAAAAGATTTCATTTAAGTGGCGCTGGAGCGGATGATCTTTAGGAGAGGATGTTTATCGACGTTTCAGACCACCCCGAAGAAGATCATCACCGCATGGATTACATCGCACGGTTCTACTTGAAATGTGTGCTATGGCTTGGGATTCACGACCCGGGCTACGTGAGCGCCTACTTCGGCCCGGAGGAGATCCGGGAGGAGGCGCTCGTGGTGAGTGTTTCGCCGGAGAGTGTCGCCGGCTACGCCGGTGAGCTTCTAGCGTCCCTGGATGCGATCGAGCCTCTCTCAGATGATGCCAGGGTTCGTCGTGCGGGTCTCCAGGGTCTGGTCGGGGCGCTTGCAGCCCGCGCCGGCATGTTCGCCGGCCAACCTCTCTCTTTTGATGCTGCCTTCGGCGTCCCGGCGCCTGAGGATGATCCGGGCTGGTTCGAGGGGTTTCATACGGCACTTGATGGTATCCTCCCGGGGAGCGGCGGCTTTGCCGGGCGCTACAAGAGGTTCATGGCGGGGTTTGTCGTGCCTCCCGACCGTGTCTTCGAGGTTTTTGTAGCCGCGGTCGCGGAGGGCCGGCGCCGGACCGCGGGACATATAATGCTTCCTCCGGGGGAGGAGATCGAGTTCATCGCCGGGGAAGGGGTCAGCCGCTACATCGGCGGGGGGCGGAGCCGCATCTACGTGGATGCCGGCCGTCCGGTGACCATCGACCGGATCCTCCCCCTGGCCTGCAGCGAGGGGTATCCCGGCCGCCACACCATCCGGGCGATCAGGGAGGCTGTCCTGGTCCGGGGCAGGGGCTGGATCGAGCACTCGGTTATCCCGTCTGCGTCGCCGTTTGCGACGGTCACCGAGGGTGCCGCCCGGTTCGGGGTGGAGATGGCCTTCCCGGGTGTTGACCGCGTGAGGTTTGCAGAGGAGATCCTCTTCCCGCTGGCCGGACTCGATCCGGCTGACGCCGCACTCCTCGATAGTGTAAGCTCTATCACCGCCGATCTCTTCTTCCTGGGCGCCGCCCGGGTTGCTGCCGGCGCCCTCTCCCCGGAGGGGCTGGGTCTCCTCCTCCTCACACCGGAGGCGGCAGAGGCCTGCCTCCGGTCCATTGAGGGGTTCGGGGCCTACCCGGTGGCCGTGAGCGAGGGCTACCGGCGTGTGCGGGACTACGTCGGGGCGCCCGGGCGGTGGGATGTCTTCGCCCGAGTCCTCACCGAACCCCTGTTGCCGGCCGATCTCGCTGGCACTCCCTGATGAACGCCATGGCCTCCTCGTCCGTGATCGCGAATGTCGCCTGGGACTCGATCGCGATCACCCGGAGGATCATGGCGACGTCATCGAGGCGGCGTTTGTGGTCGCCGCGGACGTTCTTTCTCACTTCGCGGAGAGCGGCAAGTGCGGTGCCGACGTTTGCGATCGTGCAGAGCGCACTCTCCCGGGTGCCGATATCGACGACCGGGAGGTTCCGGGGCGGCCTTGTTATGGGGGCCTGAGCCATGTTCACTATCCTTACGCTGCAGGAACTTGAATCTGCCGGCCGTTTTGCTCCGGGACTTGAGGGTATTTTCCTGCGCGATCATCTCAATCGCCGGCTGTTATCTCCTGCACCAGAATCTCTCGATACTCTGCTCCGATACTGTATTCTCCAGGGACGCCTAACCGAGTAACTGATCTCCCATATTGTGGATGAACGACTCATGACCACCGAACCTGAGACTACCGTCGCTGAGCCCTGCCTGTGGAGAGCTCTCCTGAAGAACCGTTACATCGTCGGCTTCATCAAGTTCACCCTCCCGTTTGCCATCGGTGTGGTGCTGTTCACCGTCCTCTACATGATCGAGCCCTACCCGCAGTTCCTGACTCTCTCGGGACTGGCAGCCGCGTATTTTTTCCCGCC
>JAAZIF010000359.1 GCA_012510335.1 Methanomicrobiales archaeon
GTGTACGCACCGCTCCCGCCGTTCACGATAGCAGTCTCAAAGGCCTGGGTCTCTGTATCGAACCCGATCAGGGTCGTCCATTGCCCGCCGACCGAGAGGAAAGCGTCCCTCGCCGAGGGGGGAGTCGCGCCCATCATGGTTATAAGCATACCGTTATTGTCTGGCCCATGGCGCCCCGGGCGGATGGATTATCGGGTCATTGCCCGCCGGAAAATCACATCCACCGAGAGGTCTGTTCCTGACGGGCCGCATCGAGGTGCCGGGTTGATGCTGAAGAACCCGGCGTGAGTACTATCCAGAAGGCGAATCCTTTTATGATAGGTATTCCGGGCACCGGATCCCGGCGGGGCGGATGGATTGCCACGAACCACGATCCGTGTACCCAGAGATCGATAACGCCAGCACCCCTCCCTTCACGGCGACGCACCCGCTCGCCCCACCCCGGACCCTGTGAACAGGACATGCTCTGGGGATCTATGGTAGCGAGGAACTCTCACCATCCCCGGCTGAACCACCGGGAAAAGGTGCTCCGGTCCTGAATCGACCGGCACCAGAGGCAGAGAGAGATCCGGAAATCGATCCCCCACCATGCTGATGATCGAGCACTCTCGCGTCAACCCACCCCTGCAGAAAAAATCTCAAAGAACATCGCGGTTCGCATCGATCATTTCATAAACCTTTTTTATCTCCAGAAAACACTATATTCTACCAGATATAAGGAGATCCCCTACCATGAAGAGAGCCGGCATATTATTGATCCTCCTCCTGATCCCGGCCGCAATGGCGGCCTCGGTCACTATAACCCCCACGACGATAGACTCCGGAGACACAGTCACCGTGAACGTGAAAGACCTCTCCGAGAATGCCACGTTCTCCCTCGGCATCAGCGCGGAGTTTGGTGTAACCGAGGGTGATGTCTTCTCGTTCTCAGCCCGCGACCTCACCCTTCCCTTCGCCCTCGACCAGGGGAAGGTTAGCGCGTACACGAAGGGCACGGCCTGGACCGAACTCGCGGCAAACCTCCCTGACGGAGGCTCGGTCTCCCTGAATTACACCGCCAACGCAGATGGCGAGTGCCGGATCAGCCAGCCCCGTAACCTCCCCCGCGGAACCCTCGACGCCGTCACCCTCAGCGGAAAGGCCGTAGCCGGAAACATCATCACCCAGGTCGAGATGTCCGGCACGAAGAGGGGACCGAACGACGGCACGATCTCATTCGCCATCGATGGGATCGAGAGCGGCACCGCGACGGTTGCGGTCTACATCGACGGACAGGAAGCCCTCTCCCAGAAGATCATTATCGGAACGGAGCCGGCCCCGGGGGAGACCGAGATCCCCTCTACAGGCGGTAACGGCGGCTCCAGCGGTAACGGAGGAGGAACCTCCTCCGGCCCCTCCACTCCTCCGGACCCTACAACGACTACCTCAGCTGACGGCCGGGTCTCACTCACCGGGGTGGATATAGGGGACGCCGGGCTCCTCTCGCTCGCCGTTGAGGGAACCCTGCCCGCCGGCTGGACCACGACCGGGAGCGCTTACGCCGTGACCCCGGCAGATCGTGCGTTTGACCCCCCTGTGGTTCTCTCCTTCCCGGCGCCAGATGCCGTAGCGACGATCGCAAGGCTTGAAGGCGGCGCCTGGTCACCGATCCCCTCAATGATCGATGGCGACCAGATCACAACCACGATCACCCGGGGCGGATCCTACGCCGTCCTCGTCCCCGCCAAGGTGCCAACCCAGACGGTGATACCAGCTACAACCACCACCGCCCCCGCGACGACGACGGCGCCGGCCGCAACCCCGCTATCCGCCCTCATCCCGCTCGGCGCCTGCGCAATCTTGATGCTTGTGCGGGGCAGAAGAACCTGACAGATTATGGACCCCCACGATCAAAGGCCGCTTATAGCAGAGGCCGCCGGTGACCGCCCCGGCGACCTCATCGCGGTCCTGCTTGCAACATTCGCGACCGCACTCTGCGTCTACGTCCCGGTGTTAAACGAGAGTTTCCTCCGGATCCTCTTTGGCGTGGCGATGGTCCTCTTCATACCCGGCTATGCCCTGATCGCCGCGCTCTTCCCCGCGCGGGACGACCTCGACGGCATCGAGAGGGTCGCGCTCTCGTTCGGGCTCTCGATCGCGGTCGTCCCCCTCATCGGGCTTGCACTCAACTACACCCCCTGGGGTATCCGGCTCGACCCGATCCTCGCCTCGCTCACGATCTTCACCCTCGCGATGGCCGCCGTCGCGTGGTACCGGCGCCTCCTCCTCCCGGCCGGCGAGCGGTTCTACGTCCCGGCCCGGGAGATGATCGAGTCCGCCCGGAGCGAACTCTTCGACCCTGAGGCCACCCCGCTCGACCGCGCCCTCTCA
>JAAZIF010000397.1 GCA_012510335.1 Methanomicrobiales archaeon
AAGCAGAGGGCCTCCCTTCAGCACAGGGCAAAGGCCTTACGGAAGGCGCTGGGGAAGATGAAGGATGATCCGGCGGCAGACAGTGAGGAGATGGACACCCTGGCCCGGGAGAAGCGGGCCCTGGAGAGGCTGTTCAGGGAGTTGGGGGAGCTTCCCCTCCTCAATCTGCTGACCGACGAAGGACTGATACCGAACTACGCCTTCCCGGAGAGCGGGGTGACCCTCCGGTCGGTGATCTACCGGAGGGCCGCGGACGGCAGGCCCGAGAGCGACATCTACAAGTACGAGAGGGCCGCCGCAAGCGCGCTGAAGGAGCTTGCCCCGGAGAGCGCATTCTACGCCGGGGGGCGCAAGGCCAGGATCAACCAGGTGGACATGTCCCTTTCGGAGGTGGAGGAGTGGAGGTTCTGCGACATATGCTCTTACATGGCCCCCGCGGGCGCCGGCGAAAAGGCGGGGAAGTGCCCCCGGTGCGGCAGCTCCGGCTTCGGCGACCTGGGGCAGAGGAGAAAACTTCTGCGGATGAGGCAGGTCTTCGCCTACGGCAGCGACAGGGAGACCCTTATCACAGACGACAGCGACGACAGGCAGACCATCTTCTACGTCGACCAGACCCTGGTGAACTTCGAGCCCTCCGATATTAAAAGCGCATGGCGGTCCGAGGGGACGGATACGCCCTTCGGCTTTGAGTATATCTCCAGGGCCGTCCTGCGGGAGGTCAACTTCGGCAAGGCGGACGACTACGGCGAGCAGGTGACCATCGACGGCAAAAACCTGCCGAGGAAGGGCTTCCTCATATGCAGGCACTGCGGGATGGTACAGAAGGAGGGCGGGGAACAGAAGCACACCTCCATCTGTCCGGCTAAAAATAAGGGGGCGGAGGCCAATATTATCGACTGCGTCTACCTCTACCGGGAGCTTCAGTCGGAGGCGCTGAGGATCCTTCTGCCCCTGTCCTCGTCGGCCGCTACCGAGCAGGACGTACGGTCCTTCACGGCGGCCCTTCAGCTCGGCTTCAAAAAATATTTCAGGGGCGACACGGGACACCTTCGCTGCACCCTCTATCAGGAGCCGGGAGGATTTTCGGGTCAGAAGCGGACCTTTCTGCTGGTCTACGATACGGTCCCCGGCGGCACAGGCTACCTTAAGCAGCTTGCTCTGACCGGAGGGGAGCTGATGGACGTCCTCCGGAAGGCCCTGGAAGCGCTGGCTTCATGCTCCTGCACCCTGGACCCGGAGCGGGACGGCTGCTACCGGTGCATCTACGCCTACGGATCAAGCTTTTATATGAAGGACGTCTCCCGGAAGCGGGCCGCGGAGATGCTTGAGGCGGCCCTGAAGCACAGGGATACCATGCTGCCCCTGGACACCGTCAGCAGCATTGAGGAGAATGCCTCTTTCGACAGCGAGCTGGAGGCCCTCTTCGTGGAGTCTCTGAGAAGAAAGGTGAGGGCCATCCCCGGAGGGGAGATGGCGAAGCAGGTTATAAACGGCCATACGGGCTACTTTGTCCGCCGGAGGGAGACGGCCTGGTATCTGGAGCCCCAGGTCAGCCTTGCCGGGGAGGACGGGGTTGCCGTTCCGTCGAAGGCGGACTTCGTCTTCTGGCCCGCAAGGACAAAAGAAGGCCTGAAGCCTGTGGTTGTGTTCACCGACGGCTATGCTTTCCATAATAACAGACTGGGGCTGGACAGCGCCCAGAGGACTGCCCTGCTCAGGTCGGGCAGGTTCTGGGTCTGGTCGATTACATGGAAGGACGTGGAGGATTTCTCCGCCCACGCCGGAGCGCCCTTTAACGACCCCCTCCGTCCGGCGTCAGGCACGGAGAGGATGATGGCGACAAGGATCGCCGAACTTGACGGCGGCCCCGACGGCTTCTTCGCAAAGGCCGGGGAAAGGAACGATATGGACCTGCTGGTCGGCCATCTTCTCTTTCCCCGGGAGGCGACGGCGGACAGGTGGAGGCTTTACGCCCGGTACCGGGCCATG
>JAAZIF010000360.1 GCA_012510335.1 Methanomicrobiales archaeon
CCCTCTCCTCGGCCCTGAAGATCCTCTTCCACCTCCCCCGCCCCTACTGGGTCATCCCCGGTGTTCGGGCGCTTGCGACTCATCCATCGTCTGCCTTCCCCTCCGGCCACGCTCTGGGAGCGGTGACGTTCTGGGGTCTCCTCGCCGCCGGTATCCGGCGCAGGGGGTTTACACTCCTCGTGGCCACCCTGGTTATTTCTATCGGTGCATCGCGCATCTTCCTCGGCGTTCATTTCCCGTCGGATGTCATAGCGGGGTTCGGGTTCGGCCTCCTCATCCTCATCCTCTTCCTCGCTCTCGAGGGGCCTGTGGGTCGCCGCGTCACCGCTCTCCCCCTCTCCTGGCAGATCCTGCTCGCGTTTGCCGGCTCCATCGCCCTGGCTCTCGCCTCATTTGTCGCGCTTGTGGCGATCGGGGACTGGCAGGTTCCCGCTGCCTGGGCTGAGGCGGCCGGCCGACCGATCGACCCGCTCGGCCTCGGGGATGCCATGACAGCGGCCGGTTTCTTCCTCGGGTTTGCGGCAGGGGCCGCGGCGGGGCCCCGGCGTATGAACATCTGCGCCGGAGCATGGCCGGCCCGCCTGCTCTGTTTCGTCCTCGGCCTCGCCGTGGCATGGGTGATCTGGTTCCTGCCGGGACTCATCATCCAGCCGGATCCGGGTCTTCTGGCCCATGCCCTCCAGTACCTCAGGGCTACCGCCACTGCCACCTGGATCTCATACGGCGCACCGGCGGTCTTCGCCCGCACCTGAGGGGGAACTCCCTCCATACCCTTTTATTCTGCCAGACCCATCTCTCTCTATGCTTGTAGAGGGGATCGCTCTCGGCTGGGTGTTGATCATGCTCGGGGCGGTGCTGCTCCTGATCGAGGCTTACCAGCCCGGGTTCTTCATCGCCGTCCCTGCCACGGTCCTGGTCATCCTCGGGGTTCTCCTCCTCCTCGGTGTCGACATCCTCAGTTCGACCTGGGGCCTCCTCGCCGGGGTTGTAGCGGCCCTGGTTGCCGCCTCGATCACGGTCTGGGCCTATGGCCGCCTCACACCCGGAAAGAAGCCTCCCACGACCCTCTCCCGGGACTCGCTCCTCGGGCTTGAAGGCGTGGTGACGAAAGATGTTGAGGCCGGCACTATATCGGGAAAGGTGCAGATCGGGAGCATGGAGTGGAGCGCGCGGACCGAGTCAGGCAGCATTCCCACCGGGAAAAGGGTTATTGTGGTTCATTCTGAAGGGGTGCATATCGTCGTGAAGGAGATTTGAGTAGATATGGTTTTAGAGTCTATCCCGTGGACCGGACTGATTACGATCTTTCTGATCCTCGTTATCGTCATCATATTCGCAAGCGGCGTTGTGATCGTGCAGCCATACGAACAGGGACTCCAGATCCGCCTGGGGCAGTATATCGGGAGGATGAACCCCGGGTTCCGGTGGGTTATCCCGCTGATCACGAGGGTCGTGAAACTCGATCTGCGGACCGACGTGATGGATGTCCCGAGGCAGGAGGTGATCACGAAGGACAACTCCCCGACGAACGTCGATGCGATCGTCTACGTAAGGGTGATCGACCCCGAGAAGGCATACTTTGAGGTCATGAACTACCGGGCGGCGACGGTGGCGCTCGCCCAGACGAGCCTCCGGGGGATAATAGGCGACATGGAGCTCGATGAGATCCTCTACAACCGGGATATAATCAACGCCCGCCTCCGCGACACCCTGGACCGGGAGACCGATGCCTGGGGCGTGAAGGTCGAGCGGGTGGAGATAAAGGAGGTCGATCCGGTCGGCCCGGTCAAGCAGGCCATGACCGAGCAGACAGCGGCCGAGCGTGAGCGGCGCGCGGCGATTCTCAGGGCCGACGGCGAGAAGCGTGCCGCGATCCTCAGGGCGGAGGGGATGCGGCAGAGCATCATCCTCGAGGCCGAGGGCGAGCGGCAGAGCAAGATCCTCCGGGCCGAAGGGGAGCGGCAGAGCAGGATCCTGCAGGCGCAGGGCGAGGCGCAAGGTCTGCGCATCCTATCGGTCGGCGCCCGGCC
>JAAZIF010000384.1 GCA_012510335.1 Methanomicrobiales archaeon
AATCCGTATGTTGCACTGACATGCTTGCCATCGCTGCTAAGCAGCGGTTCGCGGATTAAAGCAAAGTGTGCACGGTAGGCGATCGCCATTCCGTCAATAATAAAGAGTCGTTTTGTTTTTTTTGTCATATTTGCGTCTTTACCTTTTGTGAATTTCGTATTTTTTTCCTATTTTTTCAAGAAATGAATTGAGTTTCTAATCCACCAAGAGGTTTTATGAAAATCAAAAATAAAATACAGCTGAATATTTATTTTCTTATCCTCCTCTCTGCTATCTTTTTTTCCTGTTCCGAAAGGAAGATTCCGGACCCTCCCCCGCTGAGCAAGAAATGGACTACAGTATACGATACTAAGTCGGAAGGGATTTCCCAAAAATGGTATCTGGAATTCCCCGGCGGAAATTTTACCGGGAGCACCTGGGATGAATGGCAGATAAAAAACACCCGTTACCGCTGGCAGCAACAGAGCTTTTTGATGGGTAAAGTGGACTCTTCTTCTTTGTATCTACTCAAATGCAGTACCATCGCCGGGAAAAACATAATTTGGATAAATGGGAACATGTTGCCCGCGCTGGAGATATCGCCATTGGCTATTCTTGATATCAGCCCCTATCTCATAAGCAAAGACTATAATGATATAGTATTGCGCAGCGAATACCAAAAGGATGCTTATGGCATTCATCAAATAGAAATTATTAAAGGAAGCAAGGACAGCCTGACAAGGGATACTCGCAGGGAGTACAAGAATCTGCCCCTGTACCATAATGCCCCATCGTATGTATCGGATTTGATCATTTATCATGCGGATATTCGCAATATATCTGCTTCGGGAAATTTTGCTGCCTTTCAAAACACTATTTCCCGACTTGATCAATTGGGTGTAAATATGGTTTTGCTGACACCTGTACATCCCATTGGTAAAAAAGACCGAATCGGGAAAATGGGATCGCCGTATGCAGTCAAGGATCATTTTGGCATTAATCCGACTTTGGGTGATTTGAGTGATTTTTCCGCTACTGCTGCCATGCTGAAGCGTTATAAGATCCGACTTATGCTGGAGATGGTCCCTTCGCAGAGTTCTATAGATCATGCCTGGCTCAGCGATTATCCTGATTATTATCTGCCGGCCTCTGCTTCAGCAAGCTCGGATGTTCGCAAATTCAATTTTGAAAACAGACGGGTGCAAGCACAGATGTTTTCATATTTTGATTATTGGCTGGAACGCGGAGTTGAAGCCTTTTACTGCTACGACAGCCGCTCGATACCCTATCTCTTCTGGGAAGATCTTCGGGACCATTTTAGCGAAAATAAAAAATCAGCTCTCTTAATGGCGGATTCCGATGATGCGGAATTAATGTTGAAAGGTTTTAATGTTCTACGTGGCGATTCGCTTTACAATGCTTTTGTGCAGGTCGCAAAAAATAATGCGGATCCTGCAACGATTTCAAAAGTACTGGCAATGGAAGCACAGGCATATCCTAGCAGAAGCAGTTTTTTGCACTATGCCGAATCTCGGGAAACGGAACGCGCACACAGCTTATTGGGAGAGAAAAATCATCATCTTGCCTTGTTTACAATATTTACCGCCCCGGGGATTCCTGTGCTCTATTCCGGAGAGGAACTGATAAGCCCGCCGCGCGCCGGCCTTTACGATAAAAACACCATGAATTGGTACAATATTCATTGGCCCACTTACAACCTGATATCCCGCTTGGCAAAACTGCGTAAAAGTTCCGCGATATTGACCCGTGGTGATTTGTCATTAATCGCAGATACCAAAGCTGTCAGCGGATTCACTCGTCGTTACCGAAATGAGACCTGGTATATCTTAATGAATTACAGCGACACTGAGCAGTCTTACCAATGCGAAGCAAAAAACACGGTTTTTTCTGACGGAATTTCCGGAGTCAGCCACAAGGGCAGAGTTCTTTTGCAGCCCAAAGGTTTCTGCATCGTGAAATAGTATAGAAGCATAGTAAAAGATTCATCTTTTTCTTCTTCTTGGAAATTATATATTGACTTTACTTTTGGGAAAATGTATCTTTGTCAGCTTTTTAACAGAAGAACAAAGAGGAATACATGGTATATTCATTATCAACAAAGAAGCGCGTACGTCAGGCAAAAAAAAGAAATTTACAGAACCGTCATTATAAGTCCATGATGAAAACATGGATACGTCGGGTCCGTGAAGCCCCCACAAAAGAAGAGGCTTTAAAATTATTTCCTCAGGCTA
>JAAZIF010000388.1 GCA_012510335.1 Methanomicrobiales archaeon
CTATTCGAGGGAGATATTTTAGATCCCGTCTTACTTGAGCGCATGGGTAAATATGAGGAAACTCTTTTGCAAAATGCGGATGTGGGTGATGTATTTTCCATTGTTACCGCGATCCGGGAAATATCACGCGGCTTGCACGAACCCGGTGATGCATTGTATGATAAGATTCCCCCGAATCGGGAAGCGGTTGCCCAATACCTGGAACTGTATTTTATGAATGGTGACCCTGATGATTTTGAACAGCTGCTCGATTTTGAATATCGGCACGCCCAAATGATTATTCGCATCAATAAAGCGGATGGCTTTATTATTCGTAATGTTGTACGTGATATTGAGCGTCTTACTCAAGATGACCCCACTGTCACTATGTTGGGAGGTCATGCACTGATTATATCTGACATGAACTTATCCATTGTTAATGGTCAAATCAAATCTTTGATATTTGCTTTTATTACCGTTGCAATTTTGCTGATGATCGCCTTTAAATCCATCAGTGCCGGACTATTTGCCTCTCTTCCGCTGGTTTTGGCTGAACTCATTCTTTTTGGAATCATGGGATATTTTTCAGTGCGTCTTGATTCCGCAACGGCAATACTTTCATCTATTATGATCGGTGTAGGCATTGATTATACTACTCATTTCCTCTGGCGCTATCGAACAGAACTACAGCTGGGGCATAAAGAAGAAGAAGCGGTGCGCATTACCCTGCTCGGCTCGGGAAAAGGCATTGTTTTTAATGCCTGGTCTGTCATCGTGGGCTTTACTGCACTTATCTTCTCTGCTTTCCGCCCCATTCAATATTTTGGTTTCTTAGTTATCATTTCCATAAGCGTATGCCTTATCGCATCTCTGGTACTTGTCCCTGCGATGTGTCTGGTTTGGAAACCTGCATTTTTAAAAAAAGGAGTATAAAATGAAGAAAATTTACCCGCTTTTATTTCTGCTTGCCTTTTCGCTGTCATTGAACGCCCAAAATAATGCTCGTGACATTATGCAAAAAGCGCGCCTGCGAACACAGCTTAAAGGATTGGAGGCAGTTTCAACATTGATTATCCGAAACCCCAAAGGGAATGAGCGTGTGCGGACTACAGCTTTAGCTTCGAAAAGTTATCCCGGAGATATTGAGAAACGTCTGATACGTTTTTTGGAGCCGGCTGATGTGCGCGGTATGGGGATGCTGATCGTGGACTATGAAGATCGTGATGATGATATGTGGGTTTATATGCCTTCCAGCCGCAAATCCCGACGCATTGTATCTACTGAAAAGAGTAAATCTTTTATGGGATCGGAATTTTCCAATGCAGATATGTCTGCCCCTTTACTCGATGATTTTAACTTTAGTCTCTTGGGAGAAGAAAAAATCGGGGAGCAACTTTGCTGGAAAATACGCTCCACCCCCATAAATCGTGAAAAAGAAGACGAGTACGGTTTTCAATACAGAATCAGTTGGGTCTCGAAATCCGAGTACATCAATCTTCGCTCGGAGAACTATGACTTTGAGGGACGTCTGCATAAAGTTGTGAAAATTACAGGCTATGTGATGTTGGACAAGAAGAATGAAGCCTATCTTGTTACCGAAATGCAGATAGAAAACAAGCTTAACGGTAGAAACTCAACAATGATAATGCAGAAGTACGAGTATAATCCCAATGTACCGGATCGCTATTTCACTGTGAGCTTTCTGGAAAACTTTTGATTATCTGCTGACTGCAAAAGAATAGCAGAACATAAGTGTCAAGCTGATAAAAACCGCATAAAAACAGCTTTTTTATACAATAATCTATTAAAAAGGTAAAAAATTGCTTGCCTCTCTTTAGAAAACATTTTATAATTTTAGGCTTTGAAATATGTCCCCTTCGTTCAGTGGTTAGGAC
>JAAZIF010000361.1 GCA_012510335.1 Methanomicrobiales archaeon
GACCGGGGACTTCCCGCTCCGCCCCCTTCACCCCCGCAAGTTAAATACCGTTTCTGTCGGGCCGCCTTTTCAGATGCGAGATAGTCACCATACTCAATCAAGGCATCGTCAGGGTAGATCTGGCTCACCGCCTCACTAAGAAGATCAACCCTATAATAACCATAATCCCGTATATTTAGCAAACGTGCTGTATTCCGGTCGATCTGCTTCTGCATCTTCAACCATTCAAAAAATCCTCGATTTCTCTTTGTTCCGACATGGTTTCCTCCCAGGCAATCCAGGCCATGTCCATAAGCAAGGAGATCACGCGCTGAAAGGACATTTTGATCATTGATCGCCTTGCCATAGCTAACGTTTATGTAACAAAGGAAGTTGTCCTCCTCGTACCCCCTCGCTGCAAGGTGCCGCTTCAATGAATTCAGGGTATCAAGGTGGCTCCGCACCATTGTTCCATCAAAATCGATATAGTACGCATTGATCCCGTGATCAAGGTAAAAATCTACAATTTTTCGCGTGTAAAGAGCGGCAACTGTGGGAATATATCCAAGGATATGCTTTTTATTCCGGATCTCAATGCTCTCAATGCAAGATGAGAGATACTGTAGAAATTCCTCAAAATTATCTCTGTTGATGACTCGTGCCATTTTTGGGGCGGATGGAAGAGGAGTAATATCAGAGTATGAATAGGCGGCATTTGTCAAAATGCCTATCTCATGAGCAGTGGGGTACCGATCGGCCTGTCCCTTGTTTCTAAATTCTATAAAACAGAGGCAAGGCGAGTCATGCGCTTTTTTCCTGATTCCAATGACCTCTCTGTTCTTCTGCATGGAGTAGGATTTATCTTCATCCATGCGCTTCAGACTCTCATCGTCGAACTTGAAGTAAATCTCATGAAGATTGGTCAGACTCTCTGGAAAATTGGTGCCGGCATAGAAGTCACGCGGATCTATTGCTTTTATCGGCGTTACGATCTTTCCTGCTCCGATATCGACAGTCAGCGACCTTAGATCTGTATCATCCGCGCAGGCGTAATCGAGGATTCGAACTTCCTTCGTCATATCAATAACCCTTGCAGAACTTCTTCTTTAATGTGGAACGATGATTGCAGAAATTTGTGGTACATGTCACGACATTCTTCACCTGTTAGAGCGAGCAGCTCTTTCTCCCAGAGTATCAGGCCGACCGTGCCTGTGACTCTGAGCTGCAGTGTATCTCGTAGGTTCCGCGCTCGCTCATCTATGACGCAGTAATACCGGTTTCCGCCTTTTTTTTCAGCCATTCCAGCAGAGAGGACGCTGAGCTCGCCCTTATGCATCCAGGGGTAACGTTTCAAGAGACGTTCGTAGCACTCTGTATCGCTGTTTTCCACGACAACAATACTCTCATATGCTTCAAAGTGCCTGAATGTTTCAGGGTTTTCCTGGATCTCTTCATACACCTGAGGGGTGACGCTGAGCTGGTAACCAAGAGATTTGCAGACATCCAATACTTTAGGATACTCAATCTCCCGGAAGATGCAGACAATGGATGATGTATCAAAGACCTTCATGCCTCACCCTTGAGGTAGTCAAGGTATGACTCCATGTTCATTCCGGCGAGAAACGCAGCTTTCGCGAGGCTTACTTTCCCTTTCTGGTAAAGTGAGGTTGAGAGCGGGGCTCTCCTCCTGACGATATCGAGGAGTCTGGCGGATTCTGGGGCATATTCAGGGAAGGTAATGTAGATAAAGAGGAGAAGTTCATCGCTGGTGAGGTCATTGATAAACGCCTTGAAGTCTTCAATTGCCGCAGTTTCATCAGCTGAGAATGCTGAACGCACACTCTCCCAGACCTGGACTCCCTCAGGGGTGATGGTATAGTGTCCTCTCGACTTCCTGACAAGTCCCAGCGAAATAAGCTCTGCCAGAGCAACCTCGGCAGGTTCACTATACGGCCCAAAGATATGAGGGATGAAATCTGCATCATCGCCAACCCGCTCTATATAGTTTGCAATAAGGAAGAGTTCTTTCTGAAATGCAACATCTCCTCGAACGGCAGAGCTACCTCTCGCATGTAGCAGGTGTAGAACTGCTATACCAAGATCAGAGAGACTATCAGCGATTTCATCCGGGGTGAACTCCACGGGCATCAACTCCTCTTATCGGGGCCGATCCGCCCCTATGACATTCAGTTTAGCGGTAAGCTTATAAAGTAGTTATGTGTTGCTGTATTCTTGGGATTTGTGGTGCAAAAGTGTAAAGGTGGGGGCCGGCGAGGAGGCAGAACCCCCTCACCGGACCGCCCGCTCGATCAGCGCGGTCTCTTCTTCGGTTAATCCATAGAGTTCATAGACCAGCGCATCGATCACCTCTGCACTCATAAAGGAAAGCTTGGGCCGCCTACACTACGATACTCGCGACTTAGATGCATGAAGAATATCCAAACGGGTACAACAAGTTATATCTCTTATTTGACTTCACCGAAAGATATAATAACTACTTCATGCGGAAAATCGAGATTTGACAATTATCCCAAGGGTATATCGTCACTCTGACGTAAAATAATTGCATCGCATTATCGATTAGATGAACAGCGCTGCCGGCGATCCACCTTCGCTATCAGTCGGAAGAGCCGGTTCACTGTATCCCGGGGAGGGGGCGAGCGCCGGAAGAAAACTCAGGTAGAGTCTTCTTTCTTCCGGCGCTCCAGGATCCCTGCAACAACTGCATCGAGATCCTCCTCAAGCCAGGTTTTGCGTTCTTTCGTATAATCTCCGCTTCCGTGGGAATAGCTCTGGATGAACCTTATCGCATCTGCAGGTCCAAGATTCTTTACCAGTACTTCAAATCCCTGGATCCTGATCTCATTGAGTGTCTTTACTTCCATTGGCTGTCACCTCCATGAGCCACTCTACAGGATTGTGTGTTTCGATAGAGATCTTATCCGCATGCCTCATAATAACCTTTGCGAGGGTATCATCAGCTGTAATAAACACAGCACCGGCGCTCTCAGCAGATGCAAGGTGCAGAGCATCAAATGCATCAATGCCTAACTCATAGAATATTCGGGCACGGTTCACGATCGCCTCATCGATCACAATCCGCTCCTGTGCAAATTGCAGGAGGTTCTCAACAGATCTTCTCTTCTCCTCGCCTGGAATTTTAGCGATCTCGTATTCGATTGCTTCACTCGCAACCAGATTCCAACCTCCTGTGCATCCATTGAGGATTGCGATCACAGCTTCTGCCTCCATCCTGATACGGTAAAATCTTTGATCGTCAAACGGTCGGCACAGGCTGCAAACGTCTAAATAGACTTTCATCTCTTCCCCGATCTTTGCTTTATAGTGTAGTTATGTGTTGCTGTATTCTTGGGATTTGTGGTGCAAAAGTGTAAAGGTGGGGGCCGGCGGGGAGGCAGGATCCCTTCACCGAACAGCCCGCTCGATCAGCGCGATCTCTTCTTCGGTTAATCCATAGAGTTCATAGACCAGCGCATCGATCCTCGCGTCGATCGCCTCGATCTCGCGGCTGATGAAGGTCTTCTCCTGCCCCGTCCTCGCCCCGGCGAGCTTCCGGTTCAGGTCGAGCATCGCCTCGACGAGGGAGACCATGCGGTCGTGGCGGGCTGTGCCGGCAGGGTCGGAGGGGGCGATGGGGAGGATTGGTATCTGTGACACATACATGGGTTTGTATTCAAAATACCCGCCCCGTTTTGTTGAAGATATGTGATAGATGATGAAGTCCGAGACCTTCGAGTTGAGGATACCGAGCAGATACAGGTCGTCTGTTGGGATAATTGCTGTTTTATCGTTAGAATAAAAGCTACCAGCGTCAAAGGCGTACGACGCTCGCTTTACGATGGCAGGAATAATGACCTTCGGCTTCTCAAACTCCCTATAATAATCAACCGTATCCTGAATTTCGTACCACTGGTACGGCCCAGGTTTCCTCCCTGGCCACTTGCCACCCTTCCACCCGTCAGGTTTTGGCATCAGCTCCTTCCTGAACTGCCTGATATAATCCCTGATCGCCGGATAATCGTTGATCTTGATACCCCGCCGTGTGAATATCAGGAACTTATCCGGCTCCAGCGGTGCATACCGCTTCACGTCCCGGCCGGCGAGGAACGGTTTGATCACCTCCGCACTCTTAGAATCCTCCGCGATCAACCGGTCCCGGGTCTCTGCATCGATGACAAACGCCTTATTCAGGCCGGTAAGAACACCGCGATAGATCTTCCCCTGCACGTACTCGCCGAGCGGCACCCCGGCGCCCCGGATCTTTTTAAGCAGGTCGCCGGTCTTCTCATCCACGAGCGACCAGCCCTCATCATCGAGATCCACCTGCCGCACCGGGTAACCCGACTCCTCGACGTACCCGGAGAGGTCGGGGAAATCGAGCGACGCAACATTCGTGACCGGGAACGTCCTGTGCGGCTTCCCGGCCGACACCCTGATGATACAGGGGTACGTCGTCGCCCCCTGGAAGACCGGCAAGTCCCCGAAGTCCACGATCTCCTCGATCCGCCTCTCCTTCAACCACGCCCGCAGGGGCTTTCCGTAGTTCGCCCGCAGCCACTTGTTCGCGACGATGTAACCGAACTGACCGCCGGCCCCGAGCAGGGAGACCCCCTTCTCGATGAAGTAGGCGTAGAGGTCGGCGACCCCGTGGTAGACCGCGTAGTGTTGCTTCGCATACCCCTTGAACCCCTGCCCGAGCGTCTCCTGCCGGACATACGGCGGGTTTCCTATCACCGCATCAAACCCGCCCCGCTTCAGGATACCGGCAAACTCCCGCTCCCAGTCAAACGCGTTGATCCGCCGGCGCTCCTCAAGGTCCGGCAGGGCGTCAGGGCCGTCGTAGATATCAGACCCGACGAGCGAGTTCCCGCACCTGATGTTGTCATGAAGACTCGGGAGCGCACGCTCGGCAAACAAGGTCAGCTGCTTTGATACGGTCTCCTCGCTCTCATCCTCAAGAACCTTCAGGAGGAGGGAGAGCTTCGTCACCTCGACCGCCTGCCGGTCGATATCCACACCGAATATGTTATTTAAGAGGATCCGTTTCCGTTCGGCCGTGGTCAGTCGCCAGTCGCTCCGCACCCTCGAATCAGCGCCGTTTCCCGCCCTGTATACCGGCATCTGCACGTCCCGGCTCCGCCGGCCCTTCCCGCGAGGTGCCGGCGGCAGGAGCGCCCTGACCCCGGGTGAGGTCGCCCCCTTCTCCTTGAGCACCGGTACCAGGTGCTCGATGTACCAGTCCCGGTGCCAGTTCAGCAGGAACTGGTATGCACCGAGCAAAAACGACCCCGAACCGCAGGCCGGATCCAGTATCGTTATGCC
>JAAZIF010000082.1 GCA_012510335.1 Methanomicrobiales archaeon
CGAGGTCTTCGGGAACCTCCCCCTCCGCAGGGTTATCGTTTACCCGGTAATCCTCCGTGATCTCGCTGAACTCATCCTCGGGGTTCTGTTCGAAGACCTCAGGGCAGATCGTCCAGCAGGATTCACAGCTGATACACTCCGGCCTATCAATGGTAACCTTTACCACTGTCCCATACCTCCACTTAAATATCGGGTAGGTGCCTCCAGGATGTTAAACATGACGGAGTGGTGACTCCTGCAAGTCCTCCGGCAGGATGGTTGCAGTCGCCTCCCGCTCATATCCCCAGGGATCGCAGACGCTAAAGGCCGCATGCCCGCCGGCATTCCCGAACATCTGGCACGGCATACTGATTGATGCGCGAGCCAGAGGATGACATCCGGACCGCCGGGTAGCAGGTTCCCGAACCTGCACGAGCAGGGTGTTCCGGTTATATTCAGGGCGAACGAGACCGATCGTCCGGTGCGCGTCTCTGGCCACGGCGACCCCGGGGCACAGCGCCGCCAGGTGGGTGAGATACCCCGGGGGTACTGGCCAGGGCCCTGCGGGCGCCGGCACAACCGGGAGGAGGTCTGTTGCCCGCACCCCGGACCGTTACTTCGATCCGGACTTTGCGATTGGAGCATCCGGGCAGTAGCGGATGCGGAGATGGCGCTCTCCTGCTACGCATAAGGGGTACTGCGAGATAAATGCGCACCGCAAGCGCCGGCAAACCGTGCGGTTTTTCCGGGAGGAAAGGCCTCGAATGCGTGCGCGGGGTGCAGGAGAGCCCCGGCGCCGGGAAGATGCATGACATACGGCGTTCTGTTGTGAAAAATACTGCCCTGGAGCGCGAATACAAAATTTAAAGCGCCCCGGCCGGGATTTGAACCCGGGTCAAAAGCTCCGCAGGCTTCTAGGATATCCTCTACCCTACCGGGACATGAGAAGAAGCATCGTTCTCCCAATAACTACGTTGTTCCGATTAAAAAGGGTTGCTCACCAGAAGTGGAGATGTTTCTGCAGGGGATCTCCAGATTCGCCGGATACCTGATGCATGCCTGAAGGGATGCCCCGGATCGCCGGCAGATCCTGGATGAGGGGGGGCCCTGGCCGGCCTACACGCCCCCTGCGCGCATCAATATATGCACCCTTGCTTCATCCCCGGCGAACTCGATCTGGTAATTCCCGGACCAGCCCATGTAGATCTTCTTTCTTCTGTCCGCGCTGTAGAGTTTTCCAAAACCGTCCTCCGCCACAATCGCCCCTGACTCCCGATCCCTGATCGTCACCAAAAACCACGCATTCTCGCTCGGGTAGATCTGTTTATAGCTTCTATATTCCCTTTTCCCGTAGTCACTCCTTGTGTACTTGATCCTTGTGATCATCTTCGGTTCCACCTCATACTCGATGATGAGAGGGGGCGTGGTCAGATCGAGGGAGTAGGCCTTTGTCGCCTGGGGGTACTGTATCATCTGATCGTAGATGGTCACATACGTATCAGGCGCCGGGGTGGTTTCCGGCGGCCTGCTGAGTGTGGGGCTGACCCTATCGCTCGTTACGGTTGGGTACGGGGTAACCGGCGTCAGGTACCCGTGACCGGGATCGCTCACGGTCACAGCCGGCGTCCCGGCAGGCGGGGAAGTGGCGTCAGGCTGCTCAAATATATAATCTGGCGGTAACTCTGCGCACCCGGCAGCTGCAAGGATCAAGACCAACACCACAGCTGCAGAGAACGACTTGTACACCCTGGCCACTGTAGATGAGTTATTTAAAGGGATATTTATGTCTTTACCATTCGATCTTCTGGTGAATGTTGTATGCCAGGCATATATTCAGCCTGAAGGTAATACTGGCAATCCATCGCGATGATGCTGGATGTTGACCGGATGGGATGCGCAGGATGGGTGAATTGGGGCAGAGTCATCCAGTAACATATATCCGCGCCTGCAGCGCAACTAAATATGATAAGGATGGCTAAAAAGAAGGGAAAGCGTGCAAACCGTAAAGTTCCCGCACAAAGCGATGACCGGGGACTTGATGCCGGCATCCCCGCGCCGGCGCCCTCGCCGGAGGGGGTTCTAGCATCGGTCAAAACCAACAGATACCTGCAGATTCTTATAGGGCTGACGCTAATCGGGTTCTTCCTCCGGTTCTACAACCTCGGGTGGAACTCACTCTGGCTCGATGAAGCCTCGACGCTTAGCTTTGCCCGGCAGTCGCTTATCGGCATCTGGGAGAGCACCGCCGGAGGAGAGTTCAACCCGCCGCTCTTCTACTGGCTCGAGCACGGTATGCTCGCCTTCGGGGAGAGCGAGTTCGTGCTCCGACTTCTCCCCGCGCTCCTCGGTGTCCTGACGATCCCGGTCATTTATCTCGTAGGAAAGGAGTTTTTAGACCGAAACGTCGGGATCATCGCCGCCGCACTCCTCGCGTTCTCGCCCTTCCACATCTTCTACTCCCAGGAAGCCAGAGCTTACGCACCGATGCTCTTCTTCTTCTCGCTCGCGTTACTCTTCTACCTGAGGGCGAGTCGGTCGAATGAGATCCGTTCATGGGTTCTCTTCGGCATCTTCTCCGCGATCGCTTTCTGGATGCACTTCTACGTCGCCGTGCCCATCGCCATCCTCATTCTTCACGCGCTCGTCACCTCCGCCGGCAGGATCCGGAG
>JAAZIF010000362.1 GCA_012510335.1 Methanomicrobiales archaeon
ATAGACCTGCTTTACGCCGCTTCTCTTCCCGCGCTTCGCATACGGCCGCCCATCGATCTCGACGATATCAAGCGAGAAGTCGATCACCGGTGCATTTGCTATAGCACCCCCGACGCCAAAGCCGTCAGCGGCGTCGCGGTACGCGATGACGTCTGCGCGTGAAAGCCCGCCCGAGAGGAAGATCTTCACGTCCGGGTAGCCGTGGACATCGAGCTCCCAGCGCACCTCTTCTATGATCGCCCGCATATCCCCCCTCCGGGACCGTGGCGTGTCCAGCCTGACGGCCGTCGCCCCGCACCCCGCCGCCCTGACCGCCTCGACCTTCTCGTCGGAGAGTGTATCGCAGAGCATGATCCGCGGCACATCCGAGGCCGCCTCCCGCACAAACGCGCGCCAGGCATCCTCCGGCTGCGGGTAGCACATAACAAATGCATGCGGCATCGTGCCGGCGAGCGGGATCCCCGGGGGCGCACAGGTGTTGCTCGCCGCATCCACCCCTCCGATCCAGGCCGCCCGCTCGATCATCGAGGCGATAGCCGGGTGCTGGCGGCGCGACCCGAAGGAGAAGACCGGGCGGTCACGCGCGGCGAGACGTATATGCGCCGCAGCCGACGCCACCCCCGAGGCGTGGCAGAGGAACCCGAGGATGGCGGTCTCGTAGACCGCAAAATCCCGGTAGCGCCCTGATATCCGGAGGACCGGCTCATTTCTGGAGAAGACCGAACCCTCCGGCATAGCGTCCACGTCCACCGGGAGCCCCTCAAGCAGCCGGATGAGATCATCGAGGCCGCAGAATACCCCCCAGGGGTCAGGGAGATCCACGGCGGTCACCTCCATCGTTACGCGAGGATTGACGCCGTCAGCCTCAAGAACCCCCACGATCCGCCGGAAGTATATATCGGTGCATTCCCCGCCACGGATGGCGTCCTCGCTGACGATCTGAAACCTGCCCATAACCGTTCCGGTTGTCGCCGGAGATGTATATCCCTATGGGGCCGGCCCGAGAGATGGGCTTTTTCAGATCGGCCGTCAACCTATCAGTCAGAATGTCACATGGACAACCGTATACTTATATGCACATTCGAGCGGGGTGCTTCTAATGCTCGGGATCATCGGGGGCACAAGCCTCCTATTCACCGACCTGCCGCCGCTCGAGAAGATGACGGTTGCAACACCGTTCGGGAAGGCGGAGATCCACATGGGGGCTTTTGCGCTCCTCATGCGTCACCAGCATAACCTCCCCCCACACCGCATAAACTACCGGGCATGCCTCGCCGCGCTCGCAATCCTCGGGGTGGATAAGATCGTAGCCTTCGGATCGGCCGGGTCACTGAAGCCTGATATACTGCCGGGCTCTATCGTCATACCCACCGACTACATCAGTGTAACCGACATCCCCTCCATCCATGAATGCACCATCGAACACATCAGACCCGAACTTGACGCAGACATGATACGCATCCTCGGGGAACTGGTGCCTGAGGCCCGGGTGGGCGGGGTTTACGTACAGACCAGGGG
>JAAZIF010000363.1 GCA_012510335.1 Methanomicrobiales archaeon
CCCTTCTCGGAACCCTGCTTACCGTTGTCCTGATCCTTAATGTCATATTTGCTATCACCGTCGTCTTCTTCGAGCGGAGGAATCCGACAGCAGCGATGGCCTGGCTGATGGTTCTCTTCCTCCTGCCGCCGATCGGGTTCCTGTTCTACCTGATATTCGGGCAGAACTATACCCGGCAGAGGATGTTCGTCATAAAGGAGGAGGAGGACCGGCAGTACCTGCAGGAGGCGCTCCTGGGGCAGTACCGTGAGCTCTCGGAGAGAACCTACCGCTTCACCACCCCCGAGGCCGAGGAGTTCCGCGAGACGATCTTTCTCCTTCTCAAGAACAACCGTGCGCACCTGACCGGGAGGAACCAGATCGACCTCTACACCCGGGGTGAGGAGAAATTCGACGCGCTCATTGCCGCGATCCGCGGGGCACGCCACCATATCCACATTGAGTACTATATCATCAACAACGACGAACTGGGGCGGGAGATCATCCATGCCCTCGCGGAGAGAGCCGGGGAGGGCGTCGAGGTCCGTCTCCTCTTCGATGCGGTGGGAACACGTAACTGGGGCAGGTCGCAAAAGGCGTTTTCGGAGCTGACCCGTGTCGGAGGGGAGGTCGGGGCCTTCTTCCCCTCGTTCTACCGGGTTAACTACCGCAACCACAGAAAGATCGCGATCATCGACGGGGCGGTGGGGTTCATCGGCGGGTTCAATATCGGGGATGAGTATCTTGGGAAGGGGCCCCTGGGTTCCTGGCGCGATACGGCCTTCCGGATGGGGGGCCGGGCCGTCCACCTCCTCCAGCTCCG
Organism: Methanomicrobiales archaeon; assembly: GCA_012510335.1. Taxonomy (GTDB): domain Archaea; phylum Halobacteriota; class Methanomicrobia; order Methanomicrobiales; family Methanoculleaceae; genus Methanoculleus. The sequence continues at coordinate 803 of JAAZIF010000363.1, forward strand.
GTTCTTCCTCGACTGGCACTACGTTACCGGCAAGTACCCGGGACCGGGCTCCCGCACCCACTACTTCCCGGAACCCGGCACCCCCGGGACGACACCGATCCAGATCGTCTCCGGCGGCCCCGATACCCGGTGGAACCCTATAAAAGAGGGCTACATCAAGCTGATCAACTCCGCCCGGGAGTCGGTCTACATCCAGACGCCCTACTTCGTCCCCGATGATAGCGTCTCCGACGCCCTCCGTATCGCGGCGCTCTCCGGCGTCGATGTCCGGGTCATGATCCCCTGCAAACCCGACCACCCGTTCGTCTACTGGGCGAGCCTCTCGTTCATCGGCGACCTCCTCGATGCCGGGGTGCGGGCCTACACATACGACGACGGGTTTCTCCACGCTAAGACGATCGTCGTCGACAGAAAGGCGGGGTCGGTCGGGAGCGCGAACTGGGATGTGCGGAGTTTCCGGCTGAACTTCGAGGCGAACGCCTTCTTCTACGATGCGGCGGTGGGGAATGAGCTCGCAAAGGCCTTCGAGGAGGATCTCTCCAATTCGACCGAGATCACGCTTGAGGGGTACCGGGCGCGACCCCGCTGGATCAGGATGAAGGAGTCGATCTCCCGGCTTTTCTCACCGCTTGGGTGAGAGGGGGCTTTTGACCCGCCTCATGATCCCGGGGAGGCTCTGTTCCCAGCGTGCCTGGAGGATGGGGACGGCGTAGGGGATGTGGTGCGGGAGGACTGCGGTTCCCATCACCGCCTTCTCGACGAGGGGGCGCTCACGGCCGATGATGACGGTTTTTTTTGCGTGGATCGCCTCCAGGAACTCTTCTACGGTATCGGCCTCTGCGCAGGTGACAACCCCGCCGAGCTCGTGGAGGAGGTGGCCGTCGGTCCCGCCGGTCCGGCCAAGGCCGTGGACAGTGGCGAGTTCGGCCGCCTTAAGGTTGTGGGACCGGGCCATCCCGCCGCAGATGACCTCGAGCGCATCGAGGCGGGAGAAGATCCCTCCTTCGATGCTATCCCGTGCGACACACCGCTGGACCCCCCGGTTAAGGAAGGCGTAGCCGCAGGGGTGCGCCTCGGCCCTGATACAGGGGTAGCCCTCGCTTGCATCGAGTATATCGATGGTATCGAGATGGATCGCGGTGTAGGGGCCGCTCCTCCGGTTTCTCTCGATGTAGTTTTTGTAGAAGTCAGCAAGATCGGAGATTGCAGGAAAGTAGATGAGGATGTGCGGACCATCGTTTGCGCTGACCTCGATACCGGGGATGAGGTGGACGGAGGTTTTCTGCCGGTCTGCTTCGAGCACCCCGCCGATTGCGTTATGGTCGGTGATCGCAAGCCCGATCCCCTGCCGTGCCGCGAGCTTCAGTGCATCACGCACGCGGGTGATGGAGTCGGAGTAGCGGGTATGGAAGTGCAGGTCCGCCGGGAGGAGCCCGAGTCGCCGGATCTCTTCGGGTTCGGGCTTTTTGAATATGACATCTTTATGGTGGTACATATACTGATCTCCGGTAGGTCGCCGGGGGTAAAAAAGGAACTCCCCGGCGCGCCGACCTATTCTTCCTGATCCTTTGCGTTCATCATCTCCCCGATCCACCGCGTCTCCTCCCAGCTCTCGAGGAAGAGTTTCACCGCGATAGTCAGGGGGATGGCGAGGAAGACCCCGACAGCCCCGAGTATGAGGGCCCAGAACAGGACAGAGAAGAGGACGACGAACGGCGAGAGATTGAGCCCCTGGCTTGCGATCTGGGGGAAGACCAGGTTTTCGGCGGCGGCGTCGATTATGGCTATGGCGATGATGACGGTGACCGCTCCCGCCGGCCCGAAGCTGACCAGGGCGAGGAGCGTGGGTGGGATTGCGGCGACGACGAGGCCGATGTAGGGGACGTAGCTGAGCACGAAGGCGACGAACCCCCAGAGCGCCGCGAACTCGATACCGAAGATGTAGAGGAAGATTCCGGTCCCGGTCCCGGTGACCAGGTTCACCTTCGTCCTGACGATCACGTAGTCGATGAGGATCCGGCCGGATTGTGAGAAATGCCGGTATAGGTTGTTTTCCGCCCCGAAGCGCCTCTTGAGCCCGGCCGTGAGACGGGGTGCCTCAAGCAGGAGGAACGCAATCGCTATTGCGACGAGGAAGGCGTCGAGGGCTATGTTCCCGACGTCCCGCGCGAGCCCGGCGGCCTGCTGGATGACCGTCCCCTGGTCGACGAAGTCCCAGATCCGGAAATCTTCAGGGCTGATCCCGTATCCTGCTGTCTGTCTCTCAAGTGCCGCCAGGTACCGGGGCAGGGAGAGGAGGAATTGTCTGAGAGCTGCACCGAGGAAGAGGGCTGCCCCGACGAGGATCCCTATGAGCCCCGTCACCACCGCCCCTGCGGCTATGGCCGGCGGCACCCCCCGGCGTCTCAGCCACGCCATTGCGGGCGCGGTGATCATGGCGAAGAAGACCGCGACGAGGAACGGACCGAGTATCGGCGTGGCTGCCCTGATCCCTGCGAGGACGATGACGACCGCTGCTCCGATGATCACGATGCGGGCAGGGGGAGAGAGGTCTTTTACGGGCATGTATACTGGTGCGGTACTGGATCTTCCTGGCAGAAAGAGTTTTCCGGGTGAGGTGGTCACTTCCCGGCCGCCCGGATAGCCTCAAAGATCGACTCGCCGATGACCGGTGTCGCGATGAAGATGTTCTCAGGGGCGATGATCCCGGTCGCCCCGGTCCCGCCGAGGCCCGCGAGGAGTCCGGGGTCAACCTCAGCGAGGATGAACCGGCTTCCATGGGCGCGGACACGCCGGGCGTAGCGCTCAAGCATCCGGAGGAGTCCAGTTCCAGCCTCTACCTGCCCCCGGAGGGCGAG
>JAAZIF010000083.1 GCA_012510335.1 Methanomicrobiales archaeon
CTGGAATCAGACTTTTCGGAGATCATTACCAGGATCATACAGGGGGATCTCACACCATCGGACGTCAGGTTCACCCATGAAGCGACTGTCTGCAAGTACCTCGCCCCCGAAGGATACCCGGAGGCCCCGGTGGCTCATCAGCCACTCACCCTCGGCGACTACGGCGACGCACTCCTTTACTACGCAAATGTCGAAGAACGGGATGGGGTGCTCTACACCCTGACATCGCGGACGCTTGCGTTCGTCGGGAAGGGCGCGACACTCGATGAGGCCGAAGCTATCGCCGAGAAGGCGGCATCCTCGGTCTCCGGACGTGTCTTTCATCGAAGAGACATCGGCACCAGGGATAGCCTCGAGAGACGGCGCCTGCAAATGAAGGAGATCCCATGAAGAAAGATTTTCTCTCGCCTATCGATATCGATGAGCATGAACTTGAGAGCATCATCACCGACGCGATGCATCTGAAACGCCTGAAATCAGCCGGAACCGCACATGAGTTCCTCCGGGGGAAGAGCCTTGCGATGATCTTTGAGAAGGCGTCCACCCGCACCCGGGTCTCGTTTGAGGTGGGGATGACCGACCTCGGAGGCCACGCACTCTTCTTAAATCCCCAGGATCTGCAGCTCGGGCGGGGCGAAGAGATCAGGGATACGGCGCGGGCGCTTGCCCGCTATGTCGACGCGGTGATGATCCGGACCTACGCCCACGCCACCCTCGAGGAATTCGCCCGTTACTCGGCTGTTCCGGTCATCAACGGATTATCCGATGCCCAGCATCCCTGTCAGGTACTGGCCGATATCATGACCATCGCCGAGCGATTCCGTGACCTCCGCGATCTGAAACTCACGTGGATCGGGGACGGCAACAACGTCTGCAACTCATGGATACTCTCATCCCCCCTGACCGGGATGGAGATCACGATCGCAAGCCCCCCGCCCTACCGGCCGAAGGAAGCTCTCATCGACCAGGCACGGGCGGCAGGTGGAAGGGTCAGGATCGCCGCGGATCCAGAGGAAGCGGTCAGGGATGCGGACGTCCTCTACACCGATATCTGGGTCTCCATGGGCGATGAGGGGGAGCGCGCTGAGCGCCTGAAGACTCTCAAGGGTTACACCATAAACTCCCGCCTCCTTGCGCAGGCACCGCCCGATGCTCTCGTGATGCACTGCCTCCCCGCCCACCGGGGGGAGGAGATCTCCGACGAGGTGATTGAGGGGCCGCAGAGCATCGTCTGGGATCAGGCCGAGAATCGTCTCCATGCTCAGAAGGCGCTACTCGTGCGAATGATCGCCGGAGGCATGCCGCCGATGGAGTAACACCGGGAGCAGGGCTTCCCGCCGGATAACCCGGGCACAAAAAAATCGGTGCCTCAAACATACCGGATGGAGAGGCGGGGGTGTTTACTCGCCGATGAACTCTTTAAGCCGCGCGAGAAGATAGTCCTGAACCTCTTCGACGACCTCTCTCCGGCCGCGGAATGCCAGCAGTTCTCTCATATCCCCGTCCATGTTCGCGAACGCCAGCCTCTGCGGCCGGCTAACGACCTCCACTTCGTACTTCTCGGCGACATCGTAGATCATCTTCCGGGGCACTCCCGGGGGAATGAGCAGATCAAAGAGTTCTTCAGCCATCTTATACCAGATCCTACTTCCCTATTTTGATCCGGCGGGACATAATACATCCCCCGCCTCTCACCCCGCCGAGCGGGGCCTTCGGCTTCCCGAGGGAGTTCATGCATCGCCCCATCAGCGCCGCCCCCCGGGCAAGCCCGTCGTCCACAAAGACCAGGTGGTCATTGGGATTATCGTAGAGGTTCCGGTCGGTGACGCCCGCAAGGATGTACTCGGGTTTCCTCCCCGATATCGCCGCCCGCCCGGTGAACCCGATCGATGAGTTCGGCGGGACCATCCCGTTCTCGGTGGCGACGCCGATGAGGCGGAGCGCCATCTTTGCACAGACCCGGTCGATGACCTCGGTCAGCATACCCATACCGTGTTTCTCGTAGATCTCGCGCCCGATCTCACCGAGGAACGGCGTATCGCTGCCGTTTACGCCGCAATCGCACCCTATGAGGGCGATGCCCGACTCGGCGGCAACATCCGCACAGACCGGAACCCGCCCGAACCTGGCGCGGTCAGAAGGGACGATCCTTATGTCGACATGCTCATGGCATCGCTCGACATACTCATCGACGGCAGAACGTTTCCTGCCCCCGAACGGGCTCTGGATGCTGTGATCGCCGAAGAGATCGAGGGCCGTTCCTTTCTCACCCTTCACAAGCCCGGTACCCTGGACGATTGCATCGGGTATGGCTCCTGCAATCCCGCAGAAGTTCCCGATCGTCCGGGCGAAGGGGTTCGGGTCGTCACGGGCGACATCGCTCGTGATCCGGCCGGCGAGCGTGGTGCCAAAGTCTATGGATATGCAGGGGTTCCGGAAGTCAACAGGCGTCCATTTGGCACCCTCCTTGACGCCCGCCATAGCGAGCTCCCCTTCCATCTCGTTTGCCACCATCTCAACACCGGTACTCCCGACCGGCGGCACGACACCGGCCACCGCGCCGACGAAGACCACCTTATCGGCGAACGAGAACTGCCGGAGTTTCGGCGGGAGGTTATCTATCGACATCGGCGGCGTCATCTTCCGCGGCGGGACGCCGGCAGCAAGACAGCCGTTTGCAAGGGCGATGACGAAGTCCCCGACCTGATCGGGGGAGTCCATCGCCGCAACGACACCGGTGCTCCTGACAACGAAGTCGAGGTCATCCTTGATGCTCAGGTGGACCGCATCGTGGCTCCGGATCAGGGTATCGCGCACAAGGTCGGTGACCGACTCGCGTGTCAGTTTTGTCCCGTCAAGGGTCTCTCCAAA
>JAAZIF010000084.1 GCA_012510335.1 Methanomicrobiales archaeon
ACCGGTCCTCGGCAACCACGCCCGGAGGCTTGAGGCCGGCGATCTGGTCTTCATCGACTGCGCCTGCGGGGTGCAGGGCTACCACACCGACAAGACGATGACGTACGCCTTCGGCCGGCCGCTCCCCGGGGAGGCGATAGAGGCCCACCTCCGGTGTGTGGAGATCCAGGATGAAACGGCGGCGCTGCTGCGGCCGGGAACCCGCCCCTCGGAGGTCTACGAGACGATAATCGAGGGGCTTGAGCCTGAATTCCTCGAGAACTTCATGGGATTTGGTGACCATAGGGTCTCGTTCCTGGGCCACGGCGTCGGGCTCCAGGTCGATGAGATGCCGGTGATCGCCCGGGGCTTTGATGAACCGCTCGAGGAGGGGATGGTGATCGCCCTCGAACCGAAGAAGGGTGTCAGCGGCGTCGGGATGGTCGGAACCGAGAACACATTCGTCGTCACACGCGGGGGCGGGAGGAGCATAACCGGGGCAAACCCCGGGCTGATCCCGGTGGACTGAGGGAGGAATAACGGATGAGGCGGTCGAGTATTCTCAAGATTGCTGGCATCCTCGCTTTAATAGCCTTCATAGGCGTAGCCCTGATCGCAGCGATCTCCGGCCAATCCGCATCAGAGAGTCTCAGGTCAACATACAGTTACGACCTCGAGATCTCGACATCGGGGCCTATTGATGATGCGGTCCTGCTGATCCCTCTCCCATCGAGGACCGGATCGAACGTGACACCCCTCGACCTCTCCAGTGCGAGTTTCAGCCATATCGACCGGGATAACATAACGGTGGCGATCGAGCACGTCGATGGAGTCCCCATGCTGAATATCTCGGCCGGCCGGATCGATCCCATATACAGGAACCGCATCGAACCGATCCCGATTATGCCAGGGCAGAGCGAGTCAGAACTCCAGAAACCCGCCCAGATCTATTCAAACAGGTACTCGGAAGAGACGCCGGTGCTCGTCAGTATGGAACTTCACTTCACCAGCACCGCCGACCACGAGATATATACCAGAGGACCGATAGGAACCGAACCCCTGCTTGAGCCGTACCGGATCATCCAAAACCTCAGCAGTTCCGGCAGACCAGTCGACGACTACCACGTGAGCCCCGGGGCGACGGGGTACATCATCGAGGTGCCGTTCATCCTCTCGTTCGATGCCGGGGATGATAACGTCCTCACGATCTCTGCCGACCTCCAGGGTAGAAACGAGTGGTGGGTTCTTGGCTGGCAGTTCAACTCATACCAGGAACACCTGCGCCACGAGTTTGGGGGCGCGTGCAACGGCACCTGCCCGGCAAGGGGCATACTCGTGACGGGCGAGGGCGTGTACCCGTCGCCCCGGAGACCTTAACAGGAGACTTCAGATCAGATGCAAGAACACCCGAAAACTCCACGGAATAAGCCTGATCCTGCCGGGCGGGATGAAGACCGGATCATCGAGCTCCAGGCAGAGATCGATGCCCTCCGCCGGGAGAATGAGGAGCTCAGGCTGGCCGATACCAGGCGCAGGAGGGACGAGGAGGCGATGCGCCAGGAGAAGGATGGGGTTGGTGCTATCCTGTCCGCACTTGATACAGGGCAGTCCCTTATCGACCCGGATATGGCGATCGTATGGGTCAACCAGAAGACCTGTGACACATTCCCCGGACAGGAACTCATCGGCCAGAGATGTTACAGCTGCTTTGAAGGCCGGGATGAGCCGTGCGATATGTGTGCATCAAAGCACACCTTTGCAACGGGCGAGGTCACGAGGATCGAGAAGTACGTCCCGCACCGCGGGCGCTGGATGAATATCGTTGCCCATCCGGTCAGGGATGCAGACGGCCGGGTGACACACGTTCTTGAGAGCTTCACCGACATAACCGATATGAAGAAGACTGAGGCAGAACTTCGTGCCGCCGTGGAGAGGGAACACCGGAGAGCCACCGAATTGGATGCAACCCTTGCATCGATCGCATCGGGCGTCATCATATACGATACCACCGGGGTCATCGTCCGGGTGAACGAAGCGGTGCGTAAAGCGACCGACGGGATGTCGTCATCTCTTTATTCAATCCACTTCAAGGAACAACAGGAGGCTTTTGACGTCCTGCGGCCGGATGGGAAGCCGTTGTCTCTCGAAGAGTCCCCTCACTATAGGGCGCTGCATGGGGAGACCGTGAAGGGAGAGGAGATGATGGCTACCCTCCTGGACCGGGAACCCCTCTGGATAAACGCATCAGCGGCTCCTATCCGTGACAGCAGCGGTGCCATCGTCGGGGCCATCGCCATCCTCACGGATATCACCGGGTGCAAACGCGCGGAAGAAGCGCTCATGCGCCATGCTGAAGAGCTCGCCCGGCTTCATGCCGATCTAAAGGCCGCGAACAGGGAGGCGAACCTCTACCTCGACATCCTCACCCACGATATAGGCAACACCGAGAACGTATCCAGGCTCTACACCGATCTGCTGCTTGAGGCACTCGACGGCGAAGCTGCCGGGTATGTAAAGAACCTTCAGCGGAGCATCAACAGGAGCATCGAGATCCTGGGCACCGTCTCCACCATCCGCCGGATTCATAGGGCTTCACCGGAGCTCACGGATATAGATCTCGATGAGACAATCAGGGGAGCGATCAAGAATTTCCACGGCGACGCCATCCACTACGATGGGGTCTACCATCAGGTCAGGGCCGATGACCTTCTCCCGGTGGTCTTCAACAACCTCATAGGCAATGCCATCAAGCACAGCGGTCCCGATGTCGAGGTCGCGATCCGGGTTGAAGAGGCGAACGGCAGGGTGCGGATCTCGGTCGAGGATACCGGCCCGGGTGTGCTGGATGAGGAGAAGGAGGATATCTTCCACCGCTACGAGCAGCATAAGCGGGGTGTCGGTGAAGGTCTCGGCCTCTACCTTGTGCGGATCCTTTTGGAGAGCTATGGAGGGGAGGTCTGGGTCGAGGATAGGGTGCCGGGCAGCCCGGGGGAGGGTGCAGTGTTCCGGTTCACGCTGGAGGTGACATGAGGGGCATCCATCAATTCCTCAGCGCAGCGATGACCATAAACCCGGCCCGTGACTCGACCCCGGTTACGAAAAATCCGGCAGATTCGAGGAGTTCCCGGACCTCATCCGGCGAGTAAAACCGGGCGCGGGAGAGGAACCTGTGTTTTCTCCCGTCATGCATGTACTTCTGCGCAACCGCCCCTTCGCGCTCGAGAAACCCGATCACAAGAGCCCCACCCGGGGCGAGGATCCGGTGGATCTCCAGGAATACCGGTACCGGATCGTCAAGGAAACAGATGACCGTCACCATGAGGACGGACGAACACGCCCCGTCCCTGATCGGGATCGCCTCCCCCCTCCCGAGGATCACATCGATCCCCCGGCACCGGGCCATCCGGGCGAGGGGCAATGAGGGCTCAAGCCCGAGCAGAATCCCGAGGGGCGCGGCAAACCGCCCGGACCCGACCCCCACCTCGATGGCGCGGGGGTCAGGGTCCGGGAGGAGACGCCGGATCCGGGCGAGCTCCGCGTGGTACGCGGCCTGGTGCTCCTCAAACCAGCGGTCGTAATCCTCCGAGAACCGCTCGAATACGTCTACTGGCATAACACCCCCGTCAATCGGGCCCATAGAGGTGTTCTCGCACCCTCTTCCCGATCGCCTCCTCCCGGCGCTTCAGCTGTGAGAGGTCAGCCGGCCCTTCCCGGTAGGATGTGAAGAGTAAGTAGACGAAACCCGTCGTCAGGTTCATCACCTCCTTCTTGAACCTGACCTCGACGGATGTATCCCCGACAAAACCCTTGATGGAGAACCAGTCAGGCTTATCGAACTTGTAGAACCCTTCACCGAGATTGGGGAGCGCTTCAACCTTCCCGAAGTTCTCGATATAGGCAAAGAAGCCCTCCGGTATGGGTTCGCTCAGGAGGAACTCCTTCATGAACGAACCATCGGCACAGGATTTATGACGAACTGACCTGAGAATACGCATTTTTTGCAATCTCCCTTACTGCCCTGGCCGCGATCCGGCATTCCTCATCGGTCGTGAACCAGGAGAGGCTGAGCCGCACGGAACCAGCCCCGCCATCGATCACCCTATGCACGAGGGGAGCGCAGTGGAGCCCGGTGCGGGCGATGACCCCATAGGCGCGGGCGAGGATGAATCCCACGTCATCATTCTCGATGCCCTGTATGTTGAACGATATGATGGGAAGGGCGGGGTGTTCGTTGTGGATCGTTATGTTCGGCTCCTCCTCTAGCTCCCTGATTAGGAACGCGGTCTGGCGCTCTGCCTTCTCTGCGATGGCCGGAACCCCGGTGGACATTATAAAGTTCACACCGGCCGCGAGGGCCGCAAGCCCCGGGTAATTATGGGTTCCAACCTCAAACCGCTCCGGCATATCGAGGGGTTGGAAGAGCGAGAATGAGTCCGTCCCGGTTCCCCCGTAGCGGGTGGGGGCGATCGGTTCCGGGTGGCGGATGTAAAACCCGCCGGTGCCCGGTATGCCGAGGAGGCCCTTGTGGCCGGTGAAGACGTAGGCGTCGACCGGGAGAGCCTGGAGGTTGACCGGTATGTGGCCGGCGGTCTGGGCCCCGTCGACCATGAAGTAGACCCCGTGATCGCGCAGGATCTCCCCTATGCGGGAGACGTCCTGCACCGAACCGAGGACGTTGCTCCCGTGGGTCATTACCATGATCCTGGTATCGGGTGTTATGGCGGCCTCAACCGTATCAGGATGGACCACGCCCTCTTCGAAGGGGAGGACCGTCAGCCTGATGCGGCCCTGCCGCTCGAGCTCGTAGAGCGGCCGCAGGACCGAGTTGTGGTCGAGGGCGGTCGTGAGGACGTGGCACCCGGTCTCACACCCGGCGAAGAACCCCTGGATGAGGAGATTTAAGGAATCGGTCGCGTTCTGGGTGAAGATCACGTGCTCTGGCGGGTCTGCGGCAAGGAGGCCCGCGACCGCCTCCCGTGCCAGCGTGATATAATCCTCTCCCTGGCTGCCGGTGGTCCTCCCTGATCCGAAGATGGGGAGGTCCAGGGACTGCCTCGCTGCCTTGAGCACCTCCGGAGGCTTCGGCCAGGTCGTGGCGGCGTTATTCAGGTATATGATCGTTTGATTCTTGATCATGCAACATCAAGAAGGTTTAATTTCTGGTGCTAAAAAGAGATCGCTCCGGAGATTCCGCAAGCCTTTTCCTGCTGGAGCGTACACAGTTGCCTCATGGCTGCCGTTACAGCCGAAGAGGTGAGAAAGGCTGCAGAAGTGCTCGGAATCCGGAACCGTGCCAGCCTCAACGATATCAGGAGGCGCTACCACGAGCGGATCAAGGAGTGGCACCCGGACGTCTCGAATAACGACCCGGCGGAGTCCCACGAGATGACCCTGCGCCTGAAGGAGGCCTACGACCTCCTGGTCGATTACTGTATGAACCAGACGTTCTCTTTCCGGATCGAGGATCTTGCGGAGGATCTTGAGCGAAACCCCGCCCGCTACTGGATGGACCGGTTCGGCGACGACCCGATCTGGGGGTAAGGTCTCTCCAGACGCGGCCGGCGAGATCTCCCGTATATCCCCCCTCCTCGATCAGGATGCATGAAGAGATCTCCGTGGCAGGGAACACCAGAGGAGTTCAACTATCCCCTTCTCTCGCTGTACAACAGGTTTATTATCGGGCTGGACAGACATACCAGTGTCCTGACCGGGGGTGTCTGAGCAGGTGAATGAGGGCGACAGTGATATGACCGGACAAGAGGTAGATCCAGGGCAGGAAAGAGCTGCTTCACCCGGGGAGAACACGGAGCCGCCTTTAATCATCGCCGGCATGGGCGCATCCACCGGGGGGGCTTGAGGCCCTTGATACCTTCTTTGGGAACATACCTCCCGATATCGGGGTGGAGTTCGTGGTGGTAACCACATGGATCCCGAGCACAGGGGCCTTCTCTCTGAGATCCTCCAGATGAGCACCATGATGCCGGTGTTACAGATCGAGAACGATATGGAGGTCCGGCCAAACGCCAACCTTACAATCCAGAAAGGCATCCTCAGCCTCGAAGAACCCTCAAGGCTGAGGGGGATGCGGCTGCCGATAGACCACTTCTCCCGCGCACTGGCCCTGGATCAGGGATCAAGGGCGGTCGGCATACTCCTCTCCGGCATGGGGTACAGCGGGGTTCTTGGCCTCAGCCTGCTGAAAGCAAACCTCGGGGCGGTGATGTTCCAGGATACGATCACCGCAGAGTTCCCGAGTATGCCCCGGAGCGTCATCGTATCCGGCCTCACCGATTACATTGCGCCGGCAGACAAACTCACGGAACGGCTCTTCAGCTATATCCAGTCCTGCCGGAGCCTTAGCGAGACGACCCCGGAAGAGAAGAGATACACGAACGCGCGCACGAAGATCCTCGCCCTGATCCGGTCATGGACGGGTGAAGACTACTCCATGTTCAAGGAAAGCCTGATCCGCGACCAGATCGAGCGAAGGATGGGGCTGTACCAGATCGGTGACAACGAGGAGTACGCCCGTTACATTCAGGAACACCCGGAGGAGATCGATATCCTTGCGCAGGAGATCCCCGCCGGCCCGAACTGGTTCTTCCGCAACCCCGGGATATGGGGGATCCTGCGCGAAAGACTGCTGAGCGAGTTGATCAGGACCAAACCGGATGGCACTACGCTCCGGGTCTGGGTGCCGGGATGCGCCACCGGGGAGCAGACATACAGCATGGCCATCATGCTTGAGGAGACGATCCGGTCATCGGGCAGGGAGAACGATATCCAGTACCAGATCTTCGCGACCGATATAGATCGGGAGAGGATCCTTGAGGCGCGGGAGGGGACGTACGTCGCGAACATAGAGGTAGATGTATCGCTGGAGCGGTTGGAGCGCTTCTTTATCAAGCGGAACAACACCTACCAGATTCGCCAGGAGATCCGGGGAAAGACCATCTTTGCCCAGCACAACGTCCTGAACCATCCGCCGTTCCTCCACCTGGACATACTGGATGTCCGGGGTCTTCTCATGTACATGAGCCCGGATCTGGTGCAGAAACTGCTGCCTCTCTTCCAGTATGCCTTAAATCCCGGCGGGATCCTCATCCTCGGCATCAACTACACCGCCGGGGAACCCCCGGATCATTTCGAGCCCATTGACAGAACCCGGAAGATCTACCGGCAGATCCCGTCACCCGGAGGATATGAGATCGGGATGGAACTGCCCTGCACATTCACACCCCCCTCCAGGCAGCAGGAGGACGAATCCGGATCCAGGAATGAATCATCTTCCATCGCTGCACACGCCCGGGAATGGCTTCTCGCGCATTACGCTCCTCCGGCAGTGATCGTTAACGAGGACGGCGATATCCTTTACTTCCAGGGGAGGACCGGGAAGTATCTGGAGCCTTATCCAGGTAGAGCAACCCTGAACGTCTACGCGATGGCACGGCGAGGTCTTCGCTACCCGCTCACATTCGCCATCCGCACCGCCATCCAGGAGAGATGCACCGCCACGCGGGGGCCGGTCTTTGTAGAGACGAACGGGGGCGAAGAGGCGATCCACCTGACCGTGCGCCCGATACGCCTGGTTGAAGGCGCAGAGGATCTCCTCATAGTCATATTCGAACCGGTGCCGGGCCCCGCCTCAAAGACCGGGCATGGCGAGAATACAACCCCGAAGGTTACACTGCAGTCTGACCTCGATAAGGAACTCGTGGAGACCAGGGCCCAGCTCCAGCGCACGATCGAGGATATGCAGGCATCCCAGGAGGAGCTCCAGAGCACGAACGAGGAACTGAAGAGCACGAACGAGGAATTGACGAGTTCCAAGGAGGAGCTCCAGTCCCTGAATGAGGAGCTGCTCACCGTCAACGCCGAACACCAGAGGAAGATCGAGGAGCTCTCGGAGAACAACGACGATATGCGCAACCTCCTGCAGATTACCAATATCGCCATGCTCTTCCTCGACAATGACCTCCGGGTGCGGCGATTCACCGACCTCATCCGGCCTATAACCAGCCTCCAGCCGGGAGATGTGGGAAGACCCATCACCGACCTCTGGATAGGAATACGTGGCGAGGATCTCGTGGGGGATGTAAGGGCGGTGCTCGACACCCTGCAGATACAGACGAGGCGGGTGCAGGCAGATGATGGAAGATGGTACCTGATGCGGATCCTGCCCTACCGGACGACAGAGAACCGTATCGAGGGGGTCATAATCACCTTTAACGATGTGACGCCGATCAAGGAGATGGAGGATACCCTTGAGGAGGCCTGGAGGTATGTAGAAAACCTCATCGCTATCGCCCACGAGCCGCTGCTGATGCTTGACGCCGAACTTCGCGTCATATTCGCGAATCGCTCGTTTTATACGGCATTCCAGGTCACGCAGGAGGAGACAGAAGGAAATCTCATCTACACCCTGGGAAATCAGCAATGGAACATCCCCCGGCTCCGCAGACTGCTCGAGGAGATCCTGCCCCAACAGACAAAATTCGACGGTTTTCTGGTGGAGCATGACTTCCCCACGATCGGGCACCGGGTGATGCGGCTTAACGCACGGGTGTTCCACTCAGACGTTGGACCCGACCAGATCCTCCTCGCCATCGAGGACGTCACTGGCAGGAGAGAGGAGGAGACCACTTCTGTATAACGCGGTCGGGTATGCGGGTGGCGGAGAAGCATACCAGATGGGAGAGAGAATATGAGCAAACCCCTTGCGATCGTGGGCATCGGCGCATCCGCGGGCGGGCTTGCGGCACTCGAGCAGTTCTTCAGGAACATGCCGCCGGACGCCGGGATCGCCTTCGTGCTGATAACACACATGGACCCCGCCCAGAAAGGGCAACTGCCGGAGATCCTCCGGCGGTTCACCAGGATGCCCGTGCTGGAGACCGAGGACGGCATGAAGATCGAGGCGAACACGGTGTACGTGAAGCCCGCACAGTATGACCTAACCATCTTCCACGGCATCATCGGGCACCTGGAACCGGTCAGGACAGGCGGCCTCCGGATGCCCATCGACAGTTTCTTCCAGCACCTTGCAGAGAACCAGGATGGAAGAGCGATAGGGATCGTGCTCTCAGGGACGGGAAGTGACGGAACGCTCGGTATACGGGCCATTAAGGAGCGAGCGGGCATGGTGATGGCCGAGGATCCATCTTCGGCCAGGTTCAGCGGCATGCCCTGGAGCGCGATAACCTCCGGATTTGTGGATTACAGCGCCCAACCCGAGGAACTTCCTGATCTGCTCCTCCGTTACTTGAAGTTCTCCGTTACGACGCCGACGGATGAGATGCTCGCCACGGCACGGGTGGAGGCGGACCTGAAGCAGATCTTTACCCTCATCCGCCTGCACAGTG
>JAAZIF010000085.1 GCA_012510335.1 Methanomicrobiales archaeon
GAGCGAGAACGGCGGGTCCATCCCGAGAACCCCGCCTGGCACACCTTCGGCGAGATCTGCCGGGACTCCGATACGATAGTCCTTGAGAGCAGGAGGCCGGAGAGGTTCGATGAGTACGGGAATGTACGAGGCAAATTTCTCTTCCTCGACGTCAACAAAGCCCCGTTCCGGGATGAGGATGGAGAGATCATCGGGACCGTGGGGTGCGGCCGCGACGTGACCGAGGAGCGAAGGGTGGAAGAGAGGCTCCGGTGGAGCGAAGCGCTGCTCACACAGATGGCCCAGGCCTCCCCGCTCGCCTACTATGTCGTCGACAACCGGACGGACAAGATCCTCTATTTCAATAGGAGGTTCTCCGATATCTGGGGCCTCTCAGACCTTGAGGATGATATGTGGGCGGGGAAGATCAAGAACGGTGATGTGATCTCCCTCTTAACCCCGCTCTTCAGCGATCCGGAGGCATTTGCCGCAACCTGGGCATTGCTCCAGGATGAAGCGAACCGGTCGGTCGTAGAGGATGAGATCAGGCTGGTCGACGGCCGGTACATAAGGAGGTTCTCCGCCCAGATCCGCGATACGGATGATCGCTACCTCGGGAGACTCCACCTCCTTGAGGATATCACGGAGCGGAAGAATGCATCAAAGGCCCTCCGCCGGCACGACGAGATCATGAACGCAGTGAGCTTTGCGGCGGACAGGTTCCTCAAGGAATCGAACTGGAAGGCGCAGATGTACGAGGTTCTTGAGAGGCTCGGCAGGGCGACCGGCGTCAGCAGGGTCTACGCCTTTGAGAACAGCATGGATCCCGAGACCGGCAGCCTCATCAGCAACCCGTGGTGGAGATGGCACGCAGAGGGGATCGCCGGGGTCAATGACCACGGACTCCCGACCGTCCACTACGATGCGATTCCCCGCTGGCATGAGGAACTTGCGGCCGGGAGGCCTATCGCCGGACCGGTGCGGGAGTTCCCGGAACCCGAGCAGAGGTACCTTGAGCCTTTCGGGAGCCGGTCTGTTGTGGTTGTTCCGATCTCTGTTCACGATCAGTGGTGGGGATTCATCGGGTTTGACGAGTGTCAGCGGGAACACACCTGGTCCCCGGCGGAGATCGACGCGCTCCAGGCAGCGGCGAGCATAATCGGCGCAGCGATCCTCCGGAGGATGAACGAGGAAGTCTACCGAAACCCCGTTGAACGATCCCCGCTCGGCGTCTACCTGATGCAGGACGGACGCCTGCGGTACTTCAATGCGCGGTTTGCCGAGATCTTCGGGTACTCGCGCGGCGAACTGAACAATCTCGACGTACAGGATGCCCTGATCGTCCCGGAATGCCGGGATGAGGTGCGGAAGCTGTACCACTCTCTCCTCTCCGGCGATACCGAATCGGAGCACCACGAGTTTTGCGGCGTTCACAGAGACGGGCGGATCATACACCTTGAGAACTTCGCAACCCGCCTCTGGTTCGAGGGGCGTCCGGCGGTCATCGGCAACATTGTGGATGTTACAGAGCGGAAGCAGATGAATGAGGCGCTTAAGAGCTCGGAGGAGCGCCTGAAGATCATATTCGAGTATGCCCCCGATGCCGTCTACCTAATCGATATGGATAGGGCTCTGGTCGATGGAAACCGGGCTGCCGAGAGGTTGTTCGGCTGTTCGAGGAAGGAGTTCATCGGCAGGAGATTTGATGAGGTCGTACGCCTGCTGCCAGGAGACATGGCAAAGATCGAGGGCATATTCGATCAGCTCAGGGCCGGCAACGCCGCCGGTCCGACTGAGCTGACACTGGCCCGCAGGGATGGCACCCGCACCCCCGTGGAGGCAAGGGCGTTTCCGGTGACGATCGACGGCCGGCAGATGGCGCTCGCGACCGACCGTGACATATCGGAGCGGTACCGGATGGAAGACCTCAAGAAGAAGGCACTCATCCAGATCGAGGAGAACGTCGAGCAGCTCGCTATCCTGAACGACTCCATCCGAAACCCCCTTACGGTCATAATCGCTCTTGCGGAGATGGCGGATACGGAGATCGACCGGAAGATCATCAGTGTAGCCTGGGAGATCGATGCGATCATCGACCAGCTGGACCAGGGGTGGTTGCTCTCAAGGAAAGTGAAGGAGTTCCTGATGAAGCACTACTCGTGAGGAGGAGCGGGGCCGCACCAGGCCCGGCGAGAATCCTCTCCTGCCCCCGGCGTTTTGCCTCTTTGAGGCTGTCAGGCCATCCCGCCGGTCTTACGTGCTGCCAGGGGCGATGATGTTAACCCGCCACGCCGGATGCAAATTTCCTGGAGCGGGACATATCCCGGCTCCAGGGAGAGGATCCGGTATGGATCTGCAGGCAAATTATATAATTTAGCAGTATCCACGTGATATAATGAGATCTTTCTTTACCCTGCTCCCGGTAGTGCTTGCTCTCAGCCTCTCCCTTATATCGGCTGGCTGCATACAGAGCGAGTCTGGAACGACAACACCGGTACAGCACACCTCAAACGAGACGCTCGTCGCCTTCGTTGAGAGCGCGGTTGCCTACGTGGAGGAGAACGGCAAAGAGAGAGCCCTTGAAGAATTCAGCAATCCTGGGGGGTTGTTTATACAGGGTGAACTCTACATATATGCCTACGACTTCAACGGCACCACCCTCGCACATCCGATCAACCCGGAGAAGATCGGAATCAACCGGCTGAATGAGACCGAGGATGGGGTGGGGGCGTTCCTTGTGGCGATGAACGAGGCCATACGGAACGGGGAGAACTTCCACCGGATCGAATACATCAACCCCACGCATAGCCGGACGCTTGAGTCGAAACTGGCATACGCGGTACAGGTGGATGATGACTGGTGGCTGGGATCCGGCATCTACACCGGGCCTGCCACTCAGGGCAGCGCGGGCTGATCGCGCTCCCGGATCCTCTTTGCCGCCTCCATCGCGGCCCTCCGGACGTACCAGTCCTCATCACCGAAGACCCTCTCAAGGGGCCCTACCGCTCGCAGATCCCCGATCTCAGCCAGGATATCCGCCGCACGCTTCCTGACGTCGTCGTCCTCATCCCCGAGCGCAGCCATGACCGGTTCCATGGCCGGGGCACCCATGGTGACGAGCGCCGCCGCGGCCTCCCGCCGTATGCTGTAGAAATCATCGTGGAGGAGGGCCATAAGGGGCTCTATCGCCCGTGGATCCCGCAGTTCGCCGAGGATCTTTGCCGCCCGCCGGCGTATGCTGTCATCGCGGTCATCGAGTACCTGTACCAGGGGCCCGACAGCGATCGCGCCCCGGGTGATTAGATCGCTCCACTGCTCCTTTGCGATCAGGTAGCAGACCTCCTCCTCCCCGGGTTCCGGGGACCAGCCCAGGCGGTCGAGGGCATCTGCAGCCCCCGCGCGGACACGGAAATGCCTGTCGGTGAGCGCATCTGGGAGCAGCCGTACTGCCTCATCCCCGATCAGCACAAGGGCGGCCCCGGCGCTCTTCCGGGCAGGATCATCCCCTTCCCTGATGACCCGGAGGAGCGGTTTTACCGCCGCCTCTCCCATCATGCCGAGCGCCCGCACCACGACGCGCCCCACACGCCAGTCCCCGTGCAGGAGCGTATCGGTGAGCGGGTCGATGGCGGCCGGGTTCCCGGTCTTCCCGAGCACCGCGGCCACGCCCATCTGGACCGTCGGAGGCCCGCTGCGGAGGGACCGGATCAGCGGCTCGACCGCCGGATCCCCGATAGATATGAGCGCCCTCGCCGCTCCGAGCCGTATGTGCCAGTCACGGTCCTGGAGGGCATCGATGAGCGGCCCTATAGCCGGCTCCCCGACCAGCTTGAGCGCCTCGACAGCCTTTCTCTGCCCCCCTTCCCGCTCATCGCGGAGCGCCTTTATCAGTTCAGCGACCGCCGGCTCCCCGATCATACCGAGCGCCCGCGCCGCCCCCATCTGGATTGTGCTGTCAGGGTCGCCGAGCGCCCGGACCAGCGACTCGACCGCACCGGGACCGAGCTCCGCGGCAGACGTCCACTGCTCCTTTGCGATAAGGTAGCTGATCATCTCCCTCTCGGTCTCAGGCTTCCATCCGACCCTCCCGAGAACCTCGGCCGCGCCCAGCCGCACGCGGTAGTGTTCGTTCAGGAGCGCCTCCACGAGAGCTGGGATGACCGGTTCACCGGCCCGCACGAGGGTCTCGATCGCCCCGAGCCTGAGGTCATCGTCCGGGTGGTTGAGCGCCGAGATGAGGGGCCCGATGGCCGCATCCCCCATGTCGATGAGCAGATCCCCGCCCCTCCGCCTGACGCGCGCATCATCGCTCCCGAGCGCCTCAAGGAGCGGTTTGATAGAGGCTTCGCCCATATCCGTGAGGATTTCTGCCGCAATATCCCCGGAACCGGGGCGCCCGAGGGCCGGGATGAGTGTAGCAGCGGCGGGCTCCCCGATCCGGGCCAGAACCCCGGCGGCTGCCCGAGAGATCTCACTATCATCCAGGGCATGGATCAGGGGTTCGACGGCCGCGTCCCCGATCTGCACCAGCGTATCCCCCGCAGCCACCCGGCCCCCCTCCTCACCGAGCAGACGGATCAGCGGGGGAACCGCCGGGGGCCCGATCCTGAGAAGTGCCTCCGCCGCTCCTGCCTGCACGCCCTCATCAAGATCACCGAGCAGTGCAGCCAGGGGTTCGGCGGCCGGGCCCCCTAGGCCTGCGGCGTCAGGCCAGCGCTGCAGTGCGACCAGGTATGCGGCCTCCTCTTCCACCCCCGCTGGTGTCCAGTCGAGCCTCTCGAGGACCATGGCGGCTCCCATGCGAGTCCGGGCGCTCCTATCGCCGATCACCGCGACGAGCGACTCCCGCGCATCATCCCCGATCCCTGTGAGCGCGGCCACCGCCCCCGCGTGCCCATCCTCCTCCTCGCCGAGGAGGGGGATGAGGGAATCTATCGCAGGCGCCCCTATGCTGATAAGGGCATCGACGGCCTTGCGGTGGAGGCGGTCGCCCCCGCTCCTGACGAGGTCGACTATGGCCGGGACCGCCTCATGCGCCCCGAGCCTGCCCAGAACCTCGACGGCGCTCTCCCGTGCGGCACCTCCTTCCTCGAGCAGCCCGAGGACCGGAGCCACGGCAGCCTCCCCGATGGCGATAAGCGCCTCCGCCGCCGCCGGCGCGATGCCTTCATCCGCGAGGGCGCCCACGAGCGACCCCACAGCCGCAGGGTCGCCGATCTCACCGAGTGTTCCTGCAGCCTCACTCTTTATGCGGTCGTCATCGCCGCCGAGCGTCTTGATCAGCGGTCCAACGGCCGGCGCGCCCATCAGGGCAAGTTCCATCCACTGTTCCCGGGCGATCAGGTACCACGCATGTTCTGTATCGCTCCAGGGCTCCCAGCCCATACCCTCAAGGATATCGGCGGCATGGCCACGGAGAGCAGAACGTCCGGTAAGTGCCTGGATCAGGGCAGGGATCGCGGGCTCCCCGATCGCGGTCAGTATCATACTGACTGATTCCAGTGTATCCGCATCCGCGTGGTCCAGGGCCTGGATGCACCCCTCAACCGCCGGCTCCCCGATCTTTGCCAGGGCCTCCGTAGCCGTATCCCGGAGGGCCGGATCAGAGAGCAGACCGATGAGGGGAGCAACCGCCGGCTCCCCGATCTCGCCGAGCGCCATGACCGTCAATGGACCGATCTCATCATCAGCCTCGTGCAGCAGGTCGATCAGGGGTTCTATCGCCGGCTCCCCGATCTCGCCGAGGGTTCGGGCAGCGTTCCACCGGGTCTCCCTGTCCCGGGTTCTCAGGGTGCGGATGAGGGGATCGATTGCGGCCGCGCCGTACCCGGCCACGTCGAGCCATGCCTCGCCGGCGATGAGAAGCCGGATAGATCCAGCGTCATCGGGCGCCCTCCATCTGAGATTTCCGAGGATCTCCGCGGCAGATCTCCGGGTGGCTCCGTCAGGCGCATCGAGCGCCTCGACGAGGAAGGGGATCGCCTCGTCGCCGATCTCCTGGAGAGCATAGCGGGAGCCGAACTGAATCTCGCCGTCGCCGCCGGCAAGCATCTCGATGAGCGGCGGCACGGCGGGTCTGCCGATGCGGACGAGCGTTGCAGCCGCCCCCGCCTGTGCTGTCTCATCCCCGAGCGCGGTGATGAGCGCCGGGATCGCTTCGTCCCCGAGCGCGGTGAGGATCTCGGCGACGTACCACCGCCTCCGCCCCTCCGCAAGAGATAGAGCCGCGATCAGGGGGGCGACGGCTTCCGATCCACGTTCGACGATGGTATCGGCGGCACGCTCCCTGACCCCGGCATCATCGCTACCGAGGTCATCTATGAGCATCTCCGTCGGGCGGTCTTCGACTGCAGGCTCCGGTTCGCCCTCCACGATGATCGCGGGAGGCGGTTCTTCA
>JAAZIF010000364.1 GCA_012510335.1 Methanomicrobiales archaeon
CGGTTCTAAAATGAGGTTTCAACAGAGTGGGATTTTCCAGGCTCTGTTCGCCCAAAAAATGAGGAGTTCAGGTTGTTCTTCTGCTGGACAATTGTTCAATACCGGCGGAAATCGCGCCTCGGTCTTGGAGGCCGGGCCTCATCGATCTTCAAGGTGCGGCCTTCGAATACGGTATTGTTCAGGGCTTCCTTTGCATTCTCAGCCTCTTCAGGGCTGGACATCTCAACAAACCCGAACCCCTTGCGCTCAATGACTCTGACGTCGTTCACCGTCCCGTACTGGGAGAATAGCTCTTTCAACTGTTCTTCGTTTACTGAGTAGGTGAGATTTCCGACGTACAGCTTGTTGCTTTCCATTCAAAGATCCTCTTTATACATCTATGCTCAAACCTTAATTATCCTTTGGGCGAAACCCCGGAAACGTTCCGGCGGCAGCCATATGACCGGGGTGCGTATCTGGCTGCAATTTCGCTCAAGTGAAGCAGAATTGACCGCCCCAATCCCGGGTAACGCCGGGAACCGCCGCCCTTCCAGGCCAGGGGAGAGGCACCCGCAATCATACGGCAGATCTCTCTTCTCCCGTGGTGGATCTTTTGCGCTGTCGGATACGGTCAACCCTCGGGACGGGGACGGTGCTCTGCCGTGATGATATACCGCCGGATTAAGGTCAGGTGTGCAGCAGACCCGGATGAGGCTCCCCGGAACAGATACATTAATGGTTGCTCAGGTCACCAGTATACAACACCAGCGAAATATGCAGGCAGAACTGGTGTCTATCGCCTGCCATGGAGTTGATTAACTGAGAAATAGACGAGAATCACAGAAAGGCGGAAGTGAAGAGATAGTACGGGTACGGTTACCGAAAAAACGAAATCGGGAGATTTTTGCCCGGGCAGATCTAATGCTCGGGGCAAACCATATACGGGTCCGCTGTGAGGACGGCGTGACACGCATAGGAAGGATCAAAGGCAAGATCAAGAAGCGCCTCTGGATACGCGAAGGGGATCTCCTTATTGTCGTTCCCTGGAGTTTCCAGGACGAAAAATGCGATATTGTCTACCGCTACGTCAGGGCGCAAGTAGACTGGCTCAAGAGACACAACCTCCTCAACCAGTGAACTACCCCGGTGTTTGTGTAGGGGGGTCTTCCCGCCCCATCTCACAGAAATAAATTTTTCGCGAAAGTCATCCTGGCGGTTAGCGGAGCGGCACGGCCTTCTGGAGGAGGTTTAACCCCGGGAATCCTGCGCCAGAGCGCCATTGAGGTTGGCCGCGATGTCGGTATGCATCAGGATGAATGTTCTGCTCACCGATGCCGTCATAGCCGCCGCAGCCTGCATGGCGAGCATGATGACCCGCATGGCATCCGGGATAGTCCCTCCTTCCCATGCCCCCCGGATGCATTGATTGGCAATCTGTTTTGTTATACTGTTCCCGAGCACCACGAAGTTGCTCGCACTACCCCTCCCGGTCACCCGCAGGCGGGAGTCGATAATCTCAGCGATCGCGTAACCGCCTCCTGTAGCATAGAGCCTTTTCTTCCTGACCGTCGATCCATCGGTCTCGGTCACCTCGCCGATAAGAAGCCCCTCCCTCTCTGAAACCTTGGTTTTATCATCCCGGACACTGATCGCCACCCCGATCTCTCCTGCCCGCTCCCTCAGCTCATCATCAGAGGTGATCGAACCGCTGTAGAGCTCGCGCTCCAGTTCTTCGATGCGGGAACCACCCCCCTGGAACGTGATCTCCCGCATATCTCCTGCCATCACGGCGCCACCTTTCCCGATGAACGCGATCACGAGGGTCATCGGGTGAACCTCCAGATCCCGGCATACAGGATCCCGGCGAAGTTGCACATAACTAATCACTGTCATGCACCCTGTATCAATGTATTGACTGCCCGCGGATGCCCGATGCTGACAGGATCCGGTGCATCCCGGCCTGGACGGGGACTCCGGGAACTTAAGGATCATCGATCGGGAGCCCCACATGGATCTGGTTCGCGCCACCGGAGGCACTAGACAAGAACTCCTTCTGTGGGTCGTGGCTATATACCGGCGCAAGGGAGAAGCGGTGAAATCAGAGGAGCATGGGGCATCTGCGGCATCACTCCCCC
>JAAZIF010000389.1 GCA_012510335.1 Methanomicrobiales archaeon
CTGCGGAGCCGGTCCAACATCCACTTATCAACGATGTGCTCACGACATTCGGCGGCACGCTGGCCGAAGACTCGGACGAGCAATACCCCTGGAAGGAATAGATTAACGTGGCAAAAGGCAACCCTTTCGGTAATGTTCCCGGTCTTGGGAATATGATGAAGCAGGTCCAAAAGGTGGCCGAGCAGACCCAGCAGTTGGAGGAAGAACTCGCGGGGCAGCGAGTAGAGGCTTCCTCCGGCGGCGGTGTGGTGAAGGCCGTATGCAATGGGCGAGGTGAACTACTGGAGATTAAAATCGACCCTCAGGCGGTGGACCCCGACGATGTCGAGATGCTGGAAGACCTGGTGGTCAGCGCGGTGCGCGAAGCTTACGAAAAAAGCAACCAGATTCGCGAGGAACGAGTAAAGGATCTCACCGGCGGCCTCAACATACCGGGACTGTTCTGATAGACGATACAACGCTTTGCAGCGCCTGGACCGCTCTTCAACATTAGCATCGTATCTGCTATAATGATCTCGGCACAGGTGGCTGCTTCCCCGGAGCGCGGCCAAATCAATGGCGGGTAACGATTGCCCGCCAGTTATTTGTGTGTACTGGACAAATGCAATACGCGAAACCGCTGGCAGCATTGGTGGCCGAATTCGAGAAGTTGCCCGGCATCGGGCCGAAGTCCGCTCAAAGGCTTGCGTTTCATATCTTGCGGATTCCCGAAGACGAGGCTCGAAAACTCTCCGACGCCATTATCAATGCAAAAGAGAATATCGGGCAGTGTTCTGTCTGTTTTAATTACACTGATAAGGATCGCTGCGAAGTTTGCTCTGATCCGCGACGCGATGGCTCTTTGCTTTGCGTGGTCTCGGAACCGCGCGATGTGGCAGCAATGGAGAAGACCAACGAGTTTCGCGGTGTATATCATGTGCTTGGTGGGGTTATTTCACCCATCGACGGAGTAGGTCCTGAATCCCTGCGGTTAAACGAACTGGAAAACAGAATACGACAGGGAGAAATACGTGAGGTAATACTGGCCACTAACCCCACCATCGAAGGCGACACTACCGCTATGTATGTAGCAAAAGCGCTCAGGCCTTTTGGTGTGAAGGTGACGAGAATAGCGCACGGCATGCCGGTTGGCGGAGATATGGACTATGCCGACCAGGCAACACTGATTCAGGCGCTGCAGTGGCGGCGCGAGATGTGACAGGCCGACTGCCGAATGTCGAAGCAAGCCGCGCCAGTTTCTTCGACATTTCGAATCCGGCCTATAATGGTCAAGCTAGGGAGGCATTATGACACGAAAAATGGAGAGCTACGACGGCAATTCCGCGGCCGCACACGTAGCTCACGCAACGAACGAAGTTATCGCAATTTATCCCATCACTCCCAGTTCCCCGATGGGTGAGGAATGCGACGAGAAAACCGCACGTGGAGAGAAGAATATTTGGGGCATCGTGCCATCGGTGACCGAGATGCAAAGCGAGGGAGGGGCGTCGGGAGCCGTTCACGGGGCACTTGCCACCGGAGCGCTGACCACCACTTTTACAGCTTCGCAGGGCTTGCTTTTGATGATCCCCAACATGTACAAGATTGCGGGCGAGCTCACACCAACCGTTTTCCACGTATCAGCAAGAAGTCTGGCGTGCCAGGCGCTGTCGATTTTCGGGGACCACTCGGACGTAATGGCCTGTCGTCAGACCGGGTTCGCTCTTCTATGCTCCAACAGTGTGCAGGAAGTAATGGACTTCGCGCTGATTTCGCAGCAGGCAACTCTGGCCAGTCGGGTTCCATTCCTGCATTATTTCGATGGTTTCCGCACCAGCCACGAAGTTCAGAAAATAGAAGAACTCACTTTCGAGGATATGCGCGCGATGATCAATGAAGATCTTGTGATCGCACATCGCAAGCGCGCTCTTACTCCCGACAGACCGGCTATGAGCGGCACCGCGCAGAACCCGGACGTGTATTTCCAGGGCCGCGAGACCGTGAACCGATTCTACC
>JAAZIF010000365.1 GCA_012510335.1 Methanomicrobiales archaeon
AACGCAGTTCCAGAGGGCTTGGGACCGCGGGCTGCTGACCGTCGCCGAGGGATATGACGCAGACACCATCCTCACCGAGTTCCTTGAGAAGGGCACCGCCCTGGTCTGGACTGGCTCGGCTGATATTCATTACCACCAGCCTGCCGGTGATTACCGTGTTCTTGCGAACGCCATCGATAAG
Source organism: Methanomicrobiales archaeon (assembly GCA_012510335.1). GTDB lineage: Archaea > Halobacteriota > Methanomicrobia > Methanomicrobiales > Methanoculleaceae > Methanoculleus. The sequence goes on from JAAZIF010000365.1 coordinate 182, forward strand.
AACAACAACTGGGCTGTGCCGCTGAATAACACCTTCCGGTACATGCCTGTCGTAGGCTTTGAGATCGACTTTGATACTGTCAACTACGGCAGCGTGAACATCAACAGCCACAAGTGGATCGCCGGGAACACCGTCTTCAGCCAGGGTGACGGCAAACCGACCATCCGGAACCTCGGCAACACCTTCCTGCAGGTGACCATCAATCAGGATGACATGGGGCTTGGAGAGAGCACGAATGGCTGGAACGTCCGGTGGGATGCGCGGATGGGTAACGACAATCAGTTCACGAAGGTCTACTGGCCTGGAGAGTCCGTAACACTGCCTAACCCGCTCCCGCTCTGCAACACCGAGGAGCTTGACTTCTCCATCGAGGTCTTCAAGGGAGAGACCGGTGAGAAGAGCGGCAATATGACCATCGGGGCTACCATGTATCCCCTCGATCTTGCCTGAACCCGGGTGTAGCATAGATTTATGAGCAACCTGCCGGTTTTGCGCCGAGATCTGGCGCAAATACCGGTTTTTATGATTACTGGCACGCAGCCAGAGACTACAGAGAAGGAGAGCCGATGAATCCGAGATGCGGGGTGATGGTGATCACCGCCATCCTGTTGGTGACGGTGATCGCCTGCCAGCCGGTGAGCGCTGCAGGCATAGCCGTCGGACCCTCCAGCCTGACGATCGATAACGCGCTGCGAGGAGGATCCTTTGAACGGTCGTTGACTATCTTTAACCCTTCTGATGCGGACTTTGATGTGGTTCTGAAGATCGAGGGCTCCGCAATGGACTGGATAAAATTCTCAACCATAGATGGCAAAGAGGATATCCAGGAGATCCATGCCCAGAAGAAGGGCCAGACCCCTGTCCTTATGAGGATAAGGGTTCCTGATGATGCCGCAAACGGCCGCTACACGGCGAAGGTCATCGTCGAGACGGTCCCTGGTGAAAGAGTCGCGGGCTCTGTTGGGACGATCCTCCAGGCGACATCCACCCTGGAGATCACCGTGACCGATCTTGAGCAGGTCTCAGGTGAGGTCATGAGTATCATGGTGAGGGATACCGAGGTGGATATCCCGCTCTGTGTTGAGGTCGGTTTCAAGAACACCGGGAACGTGGTGGTAAACCCGGAGATCAGGGCTATCATACTCCAGGATGGAAAGGTCATCGACACAATCTCTGAGACTAAAACCCCGGTCCGCCCCACCATTACCGAGCGGATAGTAATGCACTGGCCAAACGAGGGGCTCGATGCAGGAACTTACCAGGCGGAGATCGCGGTCTCGCTCCGGGGTGCGGTGCTGGCGGAGGAGGGGCGCACATTTAAGATCCTGCCGTTAGGTTCGCTGACCCGGCAGGGGGAACTGGCCGATCTCGGCTACGAGGGGGTGCTCATGGTCGGCAAACCGATCAAGATCACGGGGCTCTTCAAGAACTCAGGATCCATCGCGACGAGGGCAAAGCTCTCGGGCGAGGTCTACCGGGGCGGCAGCCTCGTCGATGTAATCTCCGGCGATGAGATGACCATCCTGATATTCGGTGAAGACCTCCTGACCGCATACTACACCCCGGAGGAGCAGGGGGAGTATACGATGAAGGCCTGTGCCATCTTTGAAGGTAAGACGACCGACCCAATGGATATCGTCTTTACCGTTCAGCCGGCCCCATCGGTATTGGACCTGCCGCTCTCGCCGGCCCTGGTTATAGCAGCGCTCGCATTCATCGGTCTCTTCGCAGCAGGAAGACGAAATCGTGAGGAGCGATGATCAACACCTGCCTGTATGAATCAGTACAGGCAGGAGTCATCATAATATGAAGAGAGGCAGTAGATGATGAATAGTATTGGCGGGATCGCGATCATCTTCACGATCCTCCTTGCTCTGGTATCGGGCGCGCCGGCATTGGCAGATTCGCCTGCGGATACCGCGTGGGAGGCTGATGCTGGAGGAGGCGAGAGTGACAGCCAGTCATCGGATGAGTCTTTCCACGAGCAGACCGACTCAGGCGATGATTCCTCCGGGATTGATGAAGGCCTGCCTGATCAAGATGCCATATCTGACGTAGGGGGGAATGATACATCTTCTGGGGAGCCGGAAGAAGGCGAAGCCTTAACAGAGTCGTCCACGCCTCCGGATGAGTCGGATCCGGCCGAGAGTGAGATAAACACACCAGAACCCGGGGATACCGGAGAGCCTGAGGGTACCGGAGAGCCTGAGGGTACCGGAGAGCCTGAGGGTACCGGAGAGCCTGAGG
>JAAZIF010000366.1 GCA_012510335.1 Methanomicrobiales archaeon
CCCCTGCACCATACACATAAAGACCACGCCGGAGAGCGGCACGACGTGGGTCCGGCCATCGACATGTATGGTCAGGTGAACGTTATCGATGCCGGTGTAGTACTCGGTCCTCTGCTTGCCGTCGCGGTTGATGGCGATGGCATCCCTGTAGGGCTCCATGCCGACGATCTTCCCGAGCGGGACGTTGACCGTGCGCTTCCGGCCGGTAAAGACCAGCCGGCGGTTCGTCAGCGTGAGTGTGCCCGAGTCGATCTCCTTAATCTCTTCGTGCGACTCGCTCCGGGACGCAAAACCCCCCGTCCTGAAGTAGACGCCCTTCGCGATCCTGATGCTCGGGCCCCCACCGCCTCCGTATGTCTTCCGCACCGATCGAGGTTCCTTGAGCGTGACCCCGGGTATGACCGCAACCGCCCGCTCACCCCGCTTCAGGAGGACGGCGTTAGCCTCCACCCGGAGCTCCGGGACGGACCCCTTCTGGATCTCTCCAAGAGCATACTCGATATCGAGTATGCGCTGCCGGGCATCTGAGACGCCACCGTGCGCGATCCGCCGCCATTCATCGCCCGTCAGGGTCTGGTTACCGTAGGTCTTCCAGACAGGGTCTGATTGATCGGTCACCCCCGATAGCCTGAACATCTCACCGCCCTCCGGGGAGAACGTCGCCCCGCAACGCGGGCATGCGTAGACCTGCCGGGACGTCAACCCGAGAAAACCCCTGCTCACGGTCTCTTCAAGCGGACCCGCCCGGCATACCGGGCACCTCTCAAGCCACGATCCCGTCGCCGGGGCGGTCCTCACCTCCCCGGCCAGCAGCGCACCGCAGTTGCTGCAGTACCTCCCCTCACCCTCAAACCCGCAGTCCGGACACCGCATACCCAATCTCCGCCCAGGCATACAATCGATTGAGGATCAACACTCTTAAGGCTTCCGGAATCCCCGGGCGAAGGGTTTTCCGGCGATCAGATGCCGCCGGCAGGGCCGGACTTTGAGGATCGGTCAGCGTCCCGTATGCCTGGTGTATGACGATGAACCTCTCACCCGCGCCCGGGTTATGCTTCCCTGGCGGGCCTCACGCGCCCTCATCACATGAGACCTCGCCCGTATCCCCGTTCACCGTCACCCTGGTACCCGGGGGTAGTCGGGAGAACTCGGGCGGGAGGCGGTCGATCATGGGTATCCCCGCTATGATCGCTCCAACCGCTATGATCGGTTCGGCCTCCGTGTTTATGATTGCGGCAGGGGCAAGACCGTTCTGCTTCAGCGCGTAGATGACATAGGATCCTACCGTCGATCCCTTCCCATACGGGAAGGCCAGCACGCGCCCCGCGATCGACTGCCCTTCAAGGGGGTGTCCCCCTTCCACGATGATGCCGGTCTCGGGATTGACACCCGAGAGGAACGATATGGGTTCGGGCGATATGAGGAGTTCCCCGGTCCCGACGCCCCTGGATATGCTTCTGCCTTTCACACCCATTAACACCACATTATAATGAGGTTGGGGATCCAATTATATGATTGACATGGACGAGACCCTTAGCAACAATCCCGGTAGCGAGTATGATATGCTCAAGCTCCAGATCCAGGATCTGAAGGCACAGATCCTGGATTACAAGCTGAAGTGCGAGTTGCTCGAGAAAGAACTCCTGCAGCTCAGAAAAGAGAACGGTCAGTTAAAACGGATGCCGCTGTTTGTTGCTGCCGTTATAGATGTACTGGATAACGGCGAGGTTTACCTCCGGCAGCAGGGGAACAACCAGGAATATGTCACCACAGTCAGCGAGAGGCTCCACCGCACCCTCAAGCCCGGGATGAAGGTAGCAGTGAATAACACGCTCTCTATAGTCAAGACGATCGGCAACATATACGACTCAAGGGTCAGGGTCATGGAGCTCGATGAACAGCCTGATGTCACGTTCGAGCAGGTCGGCGGTCTGAGAGACGAGATCGAGGAGGTCAGGGAAGCGGTCGAGTACCCGCTCACGAAACCCGAGGTCTATGAGCGGGTGGGCGTTGAACCCCCGAAGGGCATCCTCCTCTACGGCCCGCCCGGGACAGGAAAGACCCTGATCGCGAAGGCAGTCGCCCACCAGTCCCACGCGCGATTCATAAGGATGTCGGGGAGCGAACTTGTCCACAAGTACATAGGGGAGGGCGCGCAACTCGTGCGGGAGCTCTTCGTCCTTGCCAGGGAGAGGGCTCCGGCGATCGTCTTCATCGACGAGATCGATGCCATCGGGAGCATGCGGACCAACGACGGGACTTCAGGCAGCGCCGAGGTCCAGCGGACGCTGATGCAGCTCCTCGCTGAGATGGACGGGTTTGGGAACCGGGGCAACGTCAGGATCATGGCGGCGACCAACCGTATCGATATGCTGGATCCGGCCCTCCTCCGCCCGGGCCGGTTTGACCGGATCATCCAGATCCCGCTCCCGGACGCCGGGGCACGCTTCGATATCCTGAAGATCCATACCGCGAAGATGGCCCTCGCCCGGGACGTGAACCTCACAGAGATCGCGGAACTCACCGGGAGCGCCACCGGGGCGGAGCTGCAGGCGGTCTGCCGTGAGGCGGGCATGATGGCGGTCCGGCGTGATGCACAGACCGCAGGGCGGGAGGACTTCCTTGAAGCGATCAGGAAGGTAAAACACGAGATCGCAGCACC
>JAAZIF010000086.1 GCA_012510335.1 Methanomicrobiales archaeon
CCTCGAGTACCTCAAGAACAACGAGATCGAGAACAACGCCGCGTACACCGCCTGGCTCCTGCGGGCAACCCGCGGGTTTGCCATCAAGGTTGTCAACCCTGGCGGCACGGAGGCCTGGGGCTGGGGCCTGAACTGCGAGAGCATCCACGATCCGGTTCCCTACTTCGATATCACCCCGGCAAAGATCATCACGGGCCTCATCGAGACTAATGAACACCTGGGTCTCCCCCACTCGATGCATCTACACTGCAACAACCTTGGAAACCCTGGCAACTACACCGATACCCTCGACTCGCTAAAGCTCGCCGAGGGCTACACCGCAAAGAACAACTTCGGCAGGGAGCAGGTTCTGCATGTCACGCACATCCAGTTCGACTCCTACGGGGGAGACTCCTGGAGGAACTTCGAGTCCAGGGCCAGGGATATCATGGACTACGTCAATGCCCACGACAACATAACCGTCGATATCGGTGCGGTGACGCTGGATGAGACCACGACCATGACCGCGGACGGACCGTTTGAGCACCACCTCCGCGCCCTCAACAACCTGAAGTGGGCAAACACCGATGTCGAGCTCGAGACCGCTGCGGGTGTCGTGCCCTACGTCTACAGCCCGAACATCAGGGTCTGCACCATCCAGTGGGCTGTGGGCCTGGAGCTTGCTCTCTACTCGAGTGACCTGATGCGGACATTCATCAGCACCGATCACCCGAACGCCGGGCCGTTCATCCGCTACCCGCGCGTCATAAAGTGGCTGATGAGCAGGGCTGCGCGTGACGCGACCATGAAGACGTTCAAGTGGCTTGACCGGACGATCGATGCTACCACCATAGACAGCATCGACCGCGAGCTCACGCTCTACGAGATCGCGCAGATGACCCGGGCGGGGCCGGCAAAGTCGCTCGGTATCAGCGACACCTACGGCGGGCTCATCCCCGGCATGGATGCCGATGTCGCCATCTACGCCCTCAACCCCGAGGATATGCCCTCCGATCCGGAGATGATCGAGAACGCATTCTCGCGGTGCGCCTACCTTGTCAAGGACGGCGTTGTGACCGTCAGGGATGGCGAGGTCGTCGAGGAACCCGCAAAGCGGACGGTCTGGGTCGATGTGAAGGTTCCGGAGAACGCGCAGGTGCAGAGAGACATATACGAACACTTCCTCAGGCACTACAGCGTGGGTGTCGAGAACTACCAGCTCTTCGAGACGAACCTCTACAACCCGCGTGCGATCGAGGTCGATGCGACCCAATAAGGTGATGAGAAGCATGAAGACAGTAACTATCACCCTGGCAAACCCCCCCGAACTCTATCTCGAGGGGCAGAATATCACCCCGGATAACTTTGCAGGAAAGAAGGCTGCCGAGATAGCCAGCATCGATGTCTGGGAGGGCAAGATGAAGAGCCCTCTCGGGAATTACTTCACCGTTGAGGGCGACGGCGGAGCGACCGCGGCCGAGACGAAGATCGTCCTCCGCGGAGACTGCACCCGCGTAAAGCGGATCGGACAGCAGATGACCGCAGGCGAGATCGTCATCGAAGGCAACGCCGATATGTACATAGGCGGCTGGATGAAGGGCGGGAAGATCCACGTTAAAGGAGACGCCGACTCGTTCTGCGGCATAGGGATGGAAGGCGGCGAGCTCATAATCGACGGGAACGCCGGGCACCACCTGGGTTCATCGCCTCGCGGCGAGTGGCGCGGTATGCAGGGCGGTCTGATCCGGGTCGGCGGGGACGTCGGCAACGATACGGCCACGTTCATCAACGGCGGGACGATCGTCATCGGCGGCGATGCTGACATCCATGTCTCCACCCACGGCGAGGGCGGCACCGTCATAATCAAGGGGAACGCCAAGGGCCGTGTCGGCGGGCAGATGGTTAAAGGCAACATCTACGTCTACGGCACGATCGAGAATCCGCTCCCCGGATTCCAGCTCGTCGGCGAGGTTGAGCAGGAGGTCGATGGTGAGACATCCCGCTTCGCCCACCATATCGGGGATCTCGGTGAGCGTCACCCGGTCTCCAGGGGTAAGGCGGTGTATGCAAACCTCTACACCAGAATCTAATTTTTTTCCACACCCACGACGGGCAGGGAACCCGGGGGGCTTCAGTCGATGACCGAGTTTCTTCGTCTTATACCGGTGATCGAGGCCATACACATCATCAACAGGATCTCCCCGGCCGTCGGGACCGAGCACGTGTCCCTGACAGCGGCTTACGGCCGCGTTCTTGCCGGGGATATCCGGGCCGATATAGACATACCGGGTTTTGATCGCTCGGTCAAGGATGGTTTTGCGGTGAACTCTGCCGATACCATCCGGGCATCAGAGGCAGTTCCGGTCCCGCTCACGAAGGTGGGGCATGTCACCATGGGGCGGGGAGGGAGCGATCTCTCGATCAATCCCGGCGAGTGTGCCTACATACCGACCGGCGCCCTCCTCCCGGATGGGGCGGATGCGGTCGTGATGCTAGAGTACTGCCAGGATCTCGGGGATATGGTTCTTGTTGGCCGCCAGGTCTCCCCGGGCGAGAACATCATCAGCGCCGATGAAGATTATTCTCGCGGTGAAGGCGTGCTTGCGGCTGGAAAACTCCTGAACGTCCAGGATGTCGGAGTGCTCGCTGCTGTCGGGGTATCCCGGGCGGAGGTGAGGCGGAGGCCGGTCATCGGTGTCATATCGATCGGCGTCGAGCTTGTGCCGCCTGACCAGATCCCGGGAAAGGGCGAGGTCCGCGACGTCAACTCCTACCTCTGCGGCGCGTTCGTCGAGGAGCGGGGAGGCACTCCCCGGTATTACGAGATCGTCAGGGATAATCCCGATGAACTTGCGGCGCTCCTCTCATCGGCGCTTGATGCGTGTGATGCGTTCCTGATCACCGGCGGGAGCTCAAAGGATGAACGGGATATCACGGCCGGTGTGATCGGGTCGCTCGGGGAGGTGCTTGCGCACGGCGTGGCGCTCGCACCGGGGAAACCGACGATTATAGGGAAGATCGGGCATGCGCCCGTCATCGGGATCCCCGGCCACCCGGCATCGACCAGGATCGTTCTCTCAGTCTTCGCGGGCCCCCTCCTGCAGTCCCTCACGGGCTGCACCGCCCGCCGGGAGGTGAAGCAGAAGGCGATCCTCACCCGGAGCATCCCCTCGGAGCGGGGGCGCGAGGAGTACGTCAGGGTCAGGCTCCTCGGCGATGAGGCGGTGCCGCTCTTCGGGAAGTCTGGCCTCTTAAACACACTGGTGGAGAGTGACGGGTTTGTCAGGATCTCACAGGGGTACGAGGGGCTTGAGGCCGGGAGCGAGGTGGACGTGACGCTATGGTGAGGGAGCGCCTGACCCTGAGACCGCTTGCTGAGGTTCTGGATCTGATGCGAAACGCCTTTCCTAGCCCTGATCGGACTCTCAGGGTTCCGGTGGCGGGGGCGAGCGGTCGGGTGACGGCCAGGCCCATCCACTCGCCTCTGACTGTCCCGGCAACCGATATCGCTTCGAGGGATGGTTTTGCCGTCGCAAGCAGCGAGACATCCGGGGCGGGTTATGAGACCCCGGTCCCGCTCAAGAACCCCTGCCAGGTGAACACGGGGAATGCGATCCCACCGGACCGTGATGCTGTCGTCATGTTCGAGGATATCACCGGAGGTGATGGCGCCTGGTTCACCAGCAGAGCGGTGCTGCCCGGGGAACACATCCACCCCGCCGGGGAGGAGATCCTCTGCGGGGATCTGATCCTCCCGGCCGGGCACCTGGTCCGCCCATGCGACATCGGTGCGCTCCTCTCCTATGGGGTCACCGCTCTCGATGTCCGGGCCGTGAAGGTCGGGCTTCTGCCGACGGGAAACGAGGTTATACCGGCAGGCGAGCGCCCTGGCCCGGGAGAGGTGAACGAGAGCAACACCGCTGTTGCGGCGGCATGGTGCGGTGAGGCCGGCGCAGTCTGCACCCGCTATCCCATCGCCCGCGACGATCCCGGACTTCTCCGGCAGGCGATCGCAAAGGGCATCCGGGAGAACGATCTTCTCCTGGTATCTGCCGGTTCCTCGGCGGGCACCCGTGACTTCACCGCCGGCGTCATAGCCGATCTCGGTGAGGTTCTCATGCATGGGATCGCCATAAAGCCCGGGAAACCGACGATCATCGGGCGGATCGATGGAAAACCGGTTATCGGTATGCCGGGCTACCCGATCGCCGCCATGACGACGGTGCGGGAGATTGTCCTTCCCCTGCTTGCGGAATGGGGGTTCCATGGCCCGTACGGGGAGTGTCTCCGCGCCCGCCTCACAAGGGCCGTCCAGGCCGATCCGGGTTTTGATGAGTATATCTTTCTTGCTGTATCCCGCGCCGGCGATCGGTACATCGCCACCCCCCTGCCCCGGGGGGCCGGGACACAGATGACGGCCGTACGGGCAAACGCCTACCTGCATGTCCCCCCTGGCGCCGGCAGCATCCGGGAGGGGGCGGTGGTTGAGGTTCTGCTGACCGGACCGCGTGCGCTGATCAGGGGGGATTCCCGGGTCAGCAGACCCGTGCCCGAGCACCGGGTGCAGGGGGCGGCATCCCCGGTGAAGGGCGGCCCCTGACGGCGATTATCCCGGGCCGATCGCGTCCATCTATTCCGGGGAGACCCCGATCCCCATCCCGCTTCTCCTCCTCATCCGCAGATCTCCACAGGTGCCCTGATACGTTCATCGGGATCCCGTGCGCGCAGAACGAAAAGGTTTATCCGGGTTGATGAAGGCCATCCTATATGGGAATAGCAGGAGATCCCTGCATCGGGCGATCATGAGACTCTCTACCATCCTGGACAAATTTCGTATCGGCAGCCTCTTCGGACAGAAACCCCCCCGGCACCCGGAGCCTGCCGGCCGTGACCGGGAGGAGGAGCTGCGTTCTCTCCTCGCTGCCCCCCCGTTCGGGATCACAGATCTCTCTGATACCGTCATCAGCCTCTATGACCGGGCACTGACCCATAGATCCTGCGCAAACAGCGCCGGGTATCCTGCAGCAACGGTCGAGGACAACGAGCGGCTTGAGTTCCTGGGGAACTACGTCCTCGACTTCATAATCGCCGACCACCTCTATGACGCCTACGACCTCTCGCCCGGCGAGATGAACCGGAGGCTCCAGGTGACGAGGAACACAAAGCTCGCCGATATCGTGCTCGAACAGGGGCTCGGCATCGATAGCGCCATCAGGAGGAGGGGACAGGCGCTGACCGATTCCATCATCGCCGATGCGTTCGAGGCGCTGATCGGCGCCATCTTCCTCGACCGCGGCCTCGATGCGGCGCGGGAGGTGGTTCTCGCTATATTTGAGGGCGAGATCGCGGAGTGCGACACCCCGAGGAACTATCGCGGAAGGCTCCAGGAGTACGTCGCCCAGAAAGACCTCGGCAGCCTCGCGTACGATTACCACCAGACCGGCCCGGGGAACTGCCCCACATGGGGGGCCAGGGTGATGGTCGGCGGGATCCCCCTCGGGAGGGGGGTGGGGCGGACCAAGCAGGGGGCGGCGATGCTTGCGGCAAAGGAGGCGCTCGCCCGCCTCGGGAAGGAGTGAGGGTGCAGCCGGCCGGACGGGATGCAACCGTCGCCGTCGTCAGGTGCAACGGTTACGATCGCGAGGAGGTCGATGCGGCTGTCGGCCGTGCGGTCGCCCTCATCGGTGGTCTGGAGCGATTTGTCGCACCGGGCGATGCGATCCTCCTCAAACCAAACCTCCTGCAGGGCCGGGAACCGGAGAGGTGTGTCACCACCCACCCGGCGGTTCTCGCCGCCGTCGCCCGCCTGCTCGTGGAACACGGGTGCCGGGTCACCATCGCCGATAGCCCGGGCGGCGGTATCGTATACAACGAGGCGAACCTCCGGCGGGTATACCGCGGTGGCCGGGGAGACCGGTGCCGCCCTGAACTACGATGCCGGCTACCGGACCGTCTCATACCCGGAGGGCGCGGTGATGAAGCAGTTCTCCATCATCACCCCGGCAGTCGAGGCCGACGCTATCGTGGTCGTCTCAAAGGCAAAGACCCACATGTGGACCCGGATGACGGGCGCCACAAAAAACCTCTTCGGGATCATCCCGGGGCTTGAGAAACCGGTATTTCATTTCCAGTTCCAGGATGCGGATACCTTCGGGAGGATGCTCGTCGACCTCAACGAGTGCATGAGGCCCCGGCTCCAGGTCATGGATGCGGTCATGGCGATGGAAGGGGATGGCCCGGAGGCGGGGAGTCCCCGGAAGGTCGGCGTGATCCTCGCCGGGAGCGACCCTCTGGCGGTGGATACGGTTCTTTCCCGCCTCATCGGCATGGACCCGCTTGAGATCGGGAGCATCCGGGATGCGGCCGCCCGCGGTCTCATCGATCCCGCGACAGTCAGGATGGTCGGAGACGACCCGGCGGACTTCACGGTCCCGGACTTCAGGAACCCCTCCACCTACGCCGGCGACAAGACCGGCCTCCGACGGCGGTTGAACACCGCTATCACCCGACGGTTCGGGAGGACGTACGCCCCCCGGCCCGGCGTGATCGCGGAGACATGCATCGGGTGCGGGAAGTGCGAGCGGATCTGCCCGGTGCATGCGGTCACCATCACGGATGGCAGGGCGATGTTCGATCTCGCGCGCTGTATCAGGTGCTACTGCTGCCACGAGATCTGCACCGAACACGCCATCGCTCTCTCCCGGGGTCTCGCCGGAAGGCTCCTTGTCCACCTGATCGGGTGAGGGGGCAGGCGGGCCGAAAGGCTCATGCATACCCGGGGTACCAGGTATGACACCATGCCATGCCCGTTCTGTAACCCGGCCCCGGAGGATATCGTTACCCGGAATAACCTCTGCTATGCCCGCTACGATATCCATCCGGTCAGTACCGGCCACCTGCTCATCATACCGTTTCGGCATGTGGCGGATTATTTTGAGACGACGTATGAAGAGCGGATGGCGCTTGCCCGCCTCATCGACGACTGCAGGGAGATCAGCGAGCGCTCTCGCCACCCCGACGGCTACAACATCGGCGTCAACGTCGGGGAGGCCGCCGGGCAGAACGTTATGCATGTTCATACCGCGCTACCGGGGCGATGCCGCCGGGGAGCATGAAGGGGGCGTGCGGGGCGCGGTGCCCGGGTAGATGAACCCCGCGCGGGAGGGCGCGCAAGGCCGTGTGCCGCGAAAGGTGCTGTGATCCGGTCGCCCGGTTTGCCCGTTAATGCCGCGTCGAACCGGCGTCTGACATAATCCGGGCAATGCCTCACGTGCCCATTTAGAATGGTTAATTATGTAAGTAAGGCATAGTTACCCTACGAGGGACAATAGTTGCAGACGCTGCTCTTCCTTATATTATTTCCCATCCTCGTCGCATGTCTTTTATTGTTCGTGAAGCGAACGACATCGCGCTACGCGGTGGTCGTCCTCTCGGCTCTCGCTATCGGCGGGGCGTCGATATACCTGCTCATGCGGTATGCGTTCGAGGGCGCGGTCTATTTTGCCGCGCCCTCGGAGACGGCAAGCCTCGCCATGGTGGCCATCGAGATGGCGCTAGCGCTCTTCATCATCTACATGGGCGCAAAGTTCAGGAACTACCTGGCAATCGGGCTGGCCGTTGTTCAGGCGGCGCTGGTAGTGTATCTTGAGATGACGTTTTCGGAGAATCTCCACGCGATAAACAACCTCTTCATCGACCAGTTCTCCATTATCATGGCCCTGATAATCGGGATCATCGGGAGCCTCATAGCCGTATACGCTGTCAGGTACATGGAGACGTATCACCACCTCCACCCGGAGGTGCGTGACCGGCAGGGGACGTTCTTCTTCGTCGTATTCGCATTCATTGCTGCGATGTTCGGCCTCGTCTTCTCAAACAACCTCCTGTGGATCTTCTTCTTCTGGGAGGTCACGACGATCACGTCGTTCCTGCTGATCGGCTACGCGGAGACAGAAGAGGCGACAAAGAACGCCTTCCTTGCCCTGGTTATGAACCTCCTCGGCGGGGTCGCGTTCATAGCGGCTATAATCTACCTCGTTGCAGCCGGACCAGCGAGCGGCGGCATCGATCTCGCGGCGGTGCTTGCCTCGGGTGACGCCGCAATCATACTGATACCGGCCGTCCTGATCGGGTTTGCCGGCATAACGAAGGCGGCCCTGATGCCGTTCTCCTCCTGGCTCCTCGGGGCGATGGTGGCCCCGACACCGGTCTCGGCCCTGCTCCACTCAAGCACAATGGTCAAGGCCGGTGTCTACATCCTGGTCAGGTTCGCGCCGGTCTTTGCCGGGACGCTCGCCGGGGTCTCTGTCGGCCTCGTAGGCGCCGTGACGTTCGTCGTCGCGTCCGCCATAGCGATATCGCAGAGCAACGCAAAGTTAGTCCTCGCCTACTCGACTATAGCAAACCTAGGGCTGATAGCCGCATGTGCGGGCGTCGGAACCCACATGCTCGTCTGGGCGGCGATCCTCCTGATCATATTCCACGCCGTCGCAAAATCACTCCTCTTCCTCGGGACCGGAGCGGTCGAGAACAGGATCGAGAGCCGTGACATCGAGGACATGGAGGGCCTGATCGTCAGGATGCCGAAGATGGCCGTTATGATGTTCATCGGGATCGCCGGCATGTTCCTTGCGCCTTTCGGCATGCTGATCTCCAAGTGGGCGGCGATCGAGGCGTTCGTCCAGGTACCTTTCGGGATCGTCTTCGTCGCCATACTCGCCTACGGAAGCGCCGTCACGGTCTTTTTCTGGGCGAAGTGGATGGGAAAACTCATAACGGTCATAAGGGGGGTTGAGCAGATCGAGAAAGGGTTCTTTGAGGAGCCCTGGATCCCGCTCTACATCATCACCGGCCTTGTCATAGCGGCTGCATTCCTCTTCCCGGTCATATCCTCGATGCTGATCGAGCCCTACGTGCTTGTCATATACGGGGTTACGGCGGGCCTCGCGCAGACAAACGTCGCGATCATGCTCCTGATGATGGCCCTGCTCCTCTTCCTGCCCTTATCGTTCGCCCTCTTCCGGAAGAGCGCAAAACGCCTCCCGGCATACATGGGCGGGAGGCCGGCTACCGCAGATCTCCACTTCGAAGGCTCTCTCGGCATGACCCGGGAGGCGCAGACGCGGAACTACTACCTCACCACCTGCTTCGGCGAGGCACGTCTCTTCCGGCCGGGGGCAGCGGTCTGCATAATACTGATCCTTGCATCATGGGCTTTTGCGGGGGTGGCCCTATGAACAGGATCATGGGCGCAGTCATCTTCCTCATACTCGCGCCATTACTCGGGGGCCTCATAGCCGGTATAGACCGCAAGATCACCGCGCGGATGCAGGGGAGGGTCGGGCCTCCGATCCTGCAGCCCTTCTACGACGTCGGGAAACTCTTTGAGAAGGAGAAGGTTGTGGTCACCACGGCGCAGAACTTCTACATCCTCGCCTACCTGATCTTCATCGCCCTATCCGGCGCCCTCTTCTTCGCGGGAGGGGATCTGCTCCTTATCATATTTGCCTTCACGCTCGCCCACGTCTTCCTGGTGCTCGGGGCCTACGCGGCCCACTCGCCCTACAGCCACATCGGGGCCGAGCGCGAACTGATCCAGGTGATGGCCTACGAACCGGTGATCATTCTTACGGCCGTCGGGTTCTACATGGTCACCGGGAGTTTCTACGTCGTCGATATGGCAACCACGACCATACCGGTGATCCTCTACCTCCCCGGGGTCTTCCTGGGTCTTGCCGCCATCCTCACGCTCAAACTCAGGAAATCTCCCTTCGATATCTCGACGTCGCACCACGCGCACCAGGAGATCGTCAAGGGAGTCACAACGGAGTTCTCCGGCTCGACCCTCGGCCAGATCGAGATCGCCCACTGGTACGAGAATATCTTTCTCCTCGGGATAGTCTACCTCTTCTTTGCCTGGAATCCAGTGATCGGGATTATTGCGGTCGCGGTCACCTACGCAGCGGAGATCTTCGTCGATAACGTCACAGCTCGGGTTCGCTGGCAGGCAGCCCTGAAGAGCGGGTGGCTCGCGGCGGCACTCGGCATAGCGAACCTGGCGATCCTCTCTTATATGGTGTATGGAGGTGCATGAGTAGTATGGCATTCCTGAAGCGATCACCCTGGATCCTTCACTACGATGCGTCCAGCTGCAACGGATGCGATATCGAGGTGCTCGCATGCCTCACCCCGCTCTACGACGTGGAGCGGTTTGGAATCATCAACACCGGAAACCCGAAGCATGCGGACATCCTGCTGATCACCGGCGGGGTCAATTCGCAGAACCGGCCTGTGGTCAGGAACCTCTACGAGCAGATGCCGGAGCCGAAAGTGGTCATAGCGGTCGGCGCCTGCGCCGCAACCGGCGGCATATTCCGGGAGTGCTACAACATCGCCGGCGGCATCGACAAAGTTATCCCGGTCGATGTCTATGTCCCGGGATGCGCTGCCCGGCCGGAGCAGATCATCGATGGCGTTGTTGCGGCGCTCGGGATCCTCGAGGAGAAACGGGAGAGGATGGCGGGAGGAGCGCGTATGAAAGAAGAGGCAGGTGAGACTACATGACAGTTAACGAGGAGCAGACTACTATTAACATTGCGCCGGGGGATCTCCTGCGGGAGGTCGGGGCGCTCAATTCCGACGGCTACCGTCTCGTCCAGATCGGATGCACGGACGTCGGCGGTGCTTACGAGGTCAACTACTCGTTCGATAAAGGCTACCAGTTCAGGAACCTCCGCCTGACGGTCGAACCGGAGACGGAGATTCCAAGCATATCCGATATCTACTGGGGGGCGTTCGTATACGAGAACGAACTCCATGACCTCTTCGGGATCACGGTTACCGGTATAAACATCGACTTTAAGGGGACGTTCTACAGGACCGATGAGAAGTATCCGTTCAGCGTCACGAGAAGGGGGGGTGACCGATGCCAGGACGTATAGTCGTGCCGTTCGGGCCGCAGCACCCGGTGCTTCCTGAACCCATCCACATCGACCTGGTTCTTGAGGATGAACTCGTTGTGGATGCGGTTCCATCCATCGGCTACATCCACCGGGGGCTTGAGCAGCTCGTGCAGAAACGTGAGTACCCCGAGTACGTCTATGTGGCCGAGCGGATATGTGGTATCTGCAGCTTCATGCATGCGCTCTGCTACTGCCAGGGGATCGAGCATATAATGGGGATCGAGGTTCCTGACCGCTCAAGGTATCTCAGGACGATCTGGTCGGAGTACTCGCGTCTCCACTCCCATCTCCTCTGGCTCGGTCTCTTTGCGGATGCGATGGGCTTTGAGAACCTCTTCATGAGATCCTGGCAGCTCCGGGAGAGTGTGCTCGATATCTCTGAGGACACCACCGGCGGGCGGATCATCCAGAGCACCTGCAAGGTCGGCGGGGTCAGGCGGGATATCGGGCAGGATAAACTCGACGAGATACACAGGGGTCTGGACTCCTTCGAGGAGGACTGCCGGGATCTCGGCAAAGTCTTCTTAAACGATGAGACGGTGAAGTACCGTCTCAAGGGGCTCGGTGTTCTCTCAAAGGACGAGGCCTACACCCTCGGGTCGGCAGGGCCGACCCTCCGGGGGAGCGGGGTTGCAAGCGACCACCGGGAGACCGGGTACGCGGCATACGGGGAACTGGGGTACAAGGCAGTCGTCGAGACCGCCGGGGACTGTTACGCCCGGTGCGCCGTCCGCGTCCGTGAGCTCTACTCCTCCATCGACATCATCAGGAGGGCGATCGAGGGGATGCCCGAAGGCCCGATCGATGTGAAGGTGAAGGGAGCGCCGGATGGAGAGTACTTCTCCCGCGTCGAGCAGCCACGGGGAGAGGTCGTCCACTACCTGCTCGGTAACGGCACCAAGCACCTTGCCCGCGCCCGCATCAGGACACCGACGTTTGCAAACATCCCTGCGCTTGTGAAGATGCTCCCCGGCGCCCAGCTCGCCGATGTCCCGATCGTGGTTCTCTCGATCGATCCCTGCATCAGCTGCACGGAGAGGTGAGGTATGGGACTCTTTGAGATGACAAAAACCGTCCTCCAGAACCTTGTACGGGGGCCTGCCACCCGGCGGTACCCTGCGGTTCCGGCACGGACGACCCCCATCACCCGGGGTCACGTTGTCTTCGACCCTGCCACGTGCCGCTCCTGCGCGCTCTGCTCAAAGCGGTGCCCGTGCGTGGCGATTCACCTCGACAAAGAGGCGAAGGTCTGGGAGATCAACCGCATGCGCTGCATAGCCTGCGGCGACTGCGTCGAGAGCTGCCCGTTCGGGAGTCTTGCGATGGAGCAGGATTACCTCCCGCCGACGGAGGAGCATGTGGTGGATAGCTACACCATAACCTACGTGAAGCCTGAACGGCCCGCGAAGAAGCCGGCCGAAGAGGGCGTGGATGCGTGAAGAGAGTCCGGCGGGCTCTGCTTTTTTTCTTCCTATTTCCTCACCATCGGGTAGATCATCTGGATGATCTCGTAGGTATGGCTCGGGTAGGCCCAGGGGATCGCATCGAGCCCGAGATCGTCCACAGTGAGCCCGTGCTTTATAGCGAGGGCGAAGGTGTTGATCACCTCTTCTGCGCCGCTCCCGATGAGGTGGGCTCCGAGGATCCGGCGGGAATCTTTGCCGATCAGGATCCTGTAGCCGGCATGTCTCTCCCCGATGCTCCGGTTCGTGAAGCGGTCTGAGAGATCGCCGGCATTCACGGTATAGGCCACCCCTTTATTCTTTGCCTCCTCCTCCGTGAGCCCGACGGAGGCGATGGGCGGGTTTGTGAAGACCGCGCCCGGGACGACGGAGTAGTCGGGTGTCCGGGTATTCCCGTGGAGGATGTTATCGGCGACTATGTGGGCATCCATAACCGCCACCGGCGTCAGCTGCGGGCTCTTCGTGTTTGCATCCCCGGCCACGTAGACGGCCGGGTTTGATGTGCTCTGGAGGTAGTCGTTGACCCGGATCCCGCGCCGGTCGACCTCGATCCCTCCGGCTGCAAGGTCGAGATCCTCGATCGCGGAGACCCTTCCCGCTCCGTGGACGACCATATCCGCCGCGATCGTCGCCTTCCCGGCCCGTACCAGGAGACCGTCACCGGTCTTCTCGACTGCACTGAGCGGCATGTTCAGCCGCACGTCGATACCGATCTCCCCTGATGCCCGAACCAGCCTGTCGACGATACCGGGATCGAACCCCGAGAGAACCCGGTCGCTCCGCTGGAGGATGGTCGCTTTCGCCCCGGCCCTGGCGGCCACGTGGGCGAACTCAAACGATATGTAGCCCCCGCCGATGAAGACTATCCGCCCGGGGAGGTCTCTGAGGTAGAAGAAGTCGTCGCTCAAAGTCATGAGTTCGGCGCCGGGGACATCGAGCGGTCGGGGGTGTGCGCCGGTGGCGATAACGATGTAGCGCGCCGGGAAGACCTCATCCCCGATCGCCACCTGGTTCGGACCGACAAACCGGGCGGGCTCGTGGTAGGTATGGATCCCGGCCTTCTGGAAGCTCTTCTCCTTCCGCCGGGGGATGGGATCGGTGAACGAACGCTCAAACTCGATCAGGCGCGGCCAGTCGATCGAGAGATCCCCGGATATCCCGCTCCCCCTGTGGTTCCGGGCGCTTGCAACCATCCCGGCGGCGCTCGCAAGAACCTTCTTCGGGACGCAGCCCCGGAGGGCGCACGTCCCCCCGTAGTCCCGATTATCGGTGATCGCCACCCGCATGCCGGCATCCCGGCAGTGCAGGGCGATGTCGGAACCGGCGACACCGGTCCCGATGACGATGAGATCATACTCACGCTCCATAGTGATTCCCGGTTGGGACAGGGCACTATAAAGGTTCACCTGTAGATGTCGCGGGTGATCCGGTGCGGCTCAAACCGGCCACGGTGAAATACCTGGACCTCGATCCCGGCGCCTCGCTGGAAGTCGCGCATCAGGAGGTCGCAGGTTCTCCGGACATAACGGAGCCCTTCGCGGGCGAAGAGGTCGCGGAGGGCTCTCTGGAACCGGATCTCCTGGTCGAGGAACGCTGCCTCGTACTCCCGGGTCTCCCGGGCGATACGGGCGCATGTAGCGTCGTCGATCGGGGTGTTGTAGCACCCGTGCTCGTTTAAGCCGCTGATCTGCCGCCAGTCGACTGCGCCTGTCTCATCAGCCTCGCGGTGGAGCATGTAGGGGTAGACCCGGCAGATAGCAAACCGCCGGTCGTATATGCTACACCTGCCACCCGATAGGAAGATGCAGGATCCATCCGGCTCTGTCCTGAGGGCGTAGCCCGGGACGTAGAACCTCCCGTGCTGGTCGCAGGCTTCAAAACCGGGGGCCGGTATGATAGCCCCCGGAGAGAAGGCCCTGACCCGGTCGGTATCCTCCTCAAGGAGGAAGACATGGCCGTTGAACTCCCGCGTGCAGCACCGCCCGCAGCAGTCGCAGGAGAACCCTACGTCCCGTATGATATCGATGAACTCCTCCTCGGGGAACCGGAGGAGATCGGCGAGTTCCCGCTCAAGGGTATCGATCTCTTCATCAAAAGAGCGCGTATGCGGCGGCCTC
>JAAZIF010000087.1 GCA_012510335.1 Methanomicrobiales archaeon
AGCAGGTCATGATCGCCGACCGGGTTCTCACACTGGGGGCAGTACTTAACTGGATGAGCACCCCTGACGACATACCCATCCTCATGCAGGTGCGCATACTGCCACTCGATGAACCGGCTGTACTGGGGGTCGACGGTGGTGAACCGCCGCCGCCAGTCGATAGAGAGCCCGGATTTCTGCATCGTCCGCCTGTACTCCTCCGAGAAGTAGCGGACGATCTCCGTCGGGTTGATGAACCGATCCAGTATGTCCTGAGGCACCCGGTAGATGTCGCGGTAGAGCCCGATCGTCTGTTCATCGCCGTTTGCTATCCGTTTGGATATCCCTATGACCGGTGTTCCGGTGACGTGGAACGCCATCGGGAAGAGGACCGCTCTCCCCCTCATCCGCTGGTACCGGGCGATGACATCAGGAACAATATAGGTCCGTCCGTGACCGACATGCATCGCCCCGCTGGGGTAGGGGTATGCCACGGTCAGGTAGTACTTCTCCTTCTCCGCCGGATCAATCTCGAACGCATGCTCCCACCTGAGAGAACATTCGCGTTCGTTGCCTCGCATATCAAATCCGCTCACTCTCTATACCTCCAATCTCTGGTTCTCTAATCCACTCTCACACCGGCCGCAGCCGGATCGTCTCACCCTCGTTGTAGCGCTTGATCATCTCCTGGGCGATCGTGCTGTTCTTGGCAAGGAGTATATCGCCCTCCTCGTTCACCGTCGCCGTGAATAGATACTCCTTCCCGGCGAATACGTCGACGATCTTGCCCCTGTTCTCCGGGGAGATGATGACGAGTTGTTTTCGGTCAAGGCGGATCCTGATGCCGCCGGTAAACTGCATCTCCTCCTCGACCGGTCTCTGCGCCTCGAGTTCGCTCCTCGGCCGGATGTCAATCCCGATGCCGAGTTTGTTCACGATCGCCGAGACGTTCTTGCCGCCTTTCCCGATCGCTGCCGGGACATCCTTATCCTCGATGTAGACGATGGCTTTGTTTTCGTTGATGATGCGTACCTCGACCGGGCCGCTCGTATACCGTCCTATCTCCCGCTGGACCTCCTTCTCGGCAACCCTCCAGGCGACGTTCTCGCCAGGCCCCGCTGCAGGGACGGCCGGCTCTGCTGCCAGGGAGGCGGGTTCTCCAGCGCTCCGCGCAAGCGGCATCACCAGGGTCTCTCCTTCGTAGCGGAAGATCTCGATCTCGGGTTCCCGCCGGGAGTGTTCGCGGACGACGATCACCGGGCGGATGTAAGCATCGTCGGGCATACCCTCCGGTGCCTTGATCGTCAATTCAAGGTCGTAGATCTTCGCGATCTCGCCTTGAGTGACATAGATTATGGTGCTTATGATCTGCGGCAGAACGCCGTAGTCCACGCGGTCGCTGAAGCGCTGGAGGCAGTCATGCACCTCCGTGGCATGCACAACCCCGACCATCCCCATCCCGGCGAGGCGCATATCGGCGTAGACGTTGAAGTCCTCGTTCTTCCGGAGTTCGTCGAATATGACGTAGTCGGGCCGAACAAGCAGGAGAGCTTCGGCGGTTTTTGCCATGCTGCCCTCAAGTGCGGTGTACTGGGTGATGTGGTCGGGCACCTGCAGATCCCGTGGGGCTTCCATCGTCTTGACGATGAACTCGTGGTCGGCCAGGAACGTGGCAAGGCTCTGGGCGAGTGTGGTCTTCCCCGCCCCCGGGGGCCCCGCGATCAGGATGCCGCGGCGGTTCCCGAGGATCCGCTTCTTGATCTCCGGCGCCATACTGTAATCATCGAGCGCGAGATCCACGAGCGGCCGCACCACCGTGATCTCCATCCCGTCGGAGAACGGCCGCCGGGCGATCGATATCCGGAGCGACCCTATCTGGACGACCGTTATACCGCGTTTCTCAAGCTCTATGAAGCCATCCGGGTCGCGTTTTGCCCGTTCAAGAAGCTCCTGAGCCATGGACCGGAGCTCGTACTCGGTCATCGGCGTATC
The DNA here is from genome assembly GCA_012510335.1 of Methanomicrobiales archaeon. GTDB lineage: Archaea > Halobacteriota > Methanomicrobia > Methanomicrobiales > Methanoculleaceae > Methanoculleus. Next base: position 1,972 of record JAAZIF010000087.1, read on the forward strand.
GCGGAGGGCGATCAACCTGGTATCCCGGAGCTTCCCTACCTTCGCCATCGGTGCCGCCCGCTCCTTGAGGGTGATCGCGATCGTCTCCTCATCGAAGAACTGGTCGATAGAGAGCGGTGAGAAGTCGCCTACCTGTGGTTTTAAGTATGTGACATCGAGTCCTTTTGCCTTTGCCACCTCAGCCTGCACGAGGTCGCTCGTTATGAACAGGGCGTCGTACTGGAGGGCGACGTTCCGGATCAGGGCATCGATCTCGCCGCCGCTGGAGAGCTTCACCTGGTCGAGGCTCGGGCGGTTTCCAGCAAACTGGAGCTCGATAATGTTATCCTCCGACATCTGGAAGAGTTCCTGAAGTTCAGTCAGACCAGAAAATCCTATTTCCCGCCCCTGATTTGCCTGTGCCTCCAGTTCGGCGACTACGGCTTCAGGTATAATTATTGTTGCGCCCCTATATTCTCCTGTCTTTATCATCGATGTTATACGTCCGTCTATAACGACGCTTGTATCGGGTACAATTTTCACAAAAAATCACCATATTACTGGAGTCATTCATCCTTATTAGCGTATACCTTCTCCGGATCAAAGACCATTTCAGCGATCTCTTCTCCTTCTACCGTCCGGTAGAAACAGGAGGCGTGGCCGGTGTGACAGGCCGCGCCGGTCTGCTCGACCTCGTAGAGGATCGTATCGGCGTCGCAATCGACAAGCACCCGGCAGATCCGCTGAACGTGACCGCTCTCCTCCCCCTTCTTCCAGAGTTTCTGTCTGCTCCTGCTGTAGTAGTGTGCATATCCGGTGGTCATGGTGAGGTCCAGCGCCTCGGCGTTTGCGTAGCCCAGCATCAGAACCTCGCGGGTTTGCTTCTCCTGTACGATGACAGGCACCAATCCATCCTTGAACTGTATCTCCATATTGGTTCACGTCCCTGTGAGGATCGTTAAAATTACAAAGAGTACATCTCCCATGAACAGTGCGATCAGGAATCCCGCTGTGATCGGTATGATAAACGGGATACCGTAGGATATCCAGACCTTGCCGGCCTTCCGGTAGAGGGCAAGCTCATCCCTGTAATCATCGGGGTGCAGCCTGAGATTTTTTGTGTATACCCGCTTCTCCCTCCGGATTATACGCACGAGTGACTCGGTAAAGCCGACGAATCGCCTGACCAGCCTACCGTCCTTCTCCTCGATATCTTCCATGACAAAACCGAATTCGTTCTGGATATCCTCTCCGTCGACCGGAAACCCGAGGAAGAGGCAGGGTAGCGGGGCACGGTTTCCCTGGATGAGGTTTCTGATGAGTATTCCAATCGGTGCTGCGATATTTATAAGCACGGCGTTTGTAAGCACGGCAAACGGGAAGAATCCATGAAGCGGGCTGCCGAGATAGGGCTCGATCGGGAAGAACGGGATGCAGACTGTGATTATCATGAGAGCGATCGCATCCGCCCCCCCGAAGAGGTTTAAATCCGCAAAGAGGTAGAAAAATCCACAGAAGATCGCGACCATGATGAGGCAGCCTGCCGCCGCCTGCCAGTCGGCAAGGAGGATCGATCCATATACCCATACGGCCGCCGGGATCGCGATCACGAGCGCGGGATACCATGTCTTGCATGGCACCTGGCGCTCCTTCGCATCCAGGACCGACGCATAGATAAGCGTGACCCCTATCGCGGCCGCTGCGAAGATGAGCGGTATGGTGACCTCAGGTGTGAGTATCATGGGGCAGTACTGTTATCCATCTTTTATATCTTATTTCTGGCGATCTGGTCTTACAGGAGGCTCCTGCAGCCCGGCGGTGCTGAGATCCCTCACCGCTACACCTTCGATGCCGTAATGGACAAAACCCTGTCTCAAGCCTCCTGGATTCGATACTTTCATCAGAGAGCCAATTAGAATCGAGATCGAGTTATCGTAACCTATTAATGATGACATACTAATGTGGTACGTTATGCCCGGGGCTTGACCCTCCCCACCTGAGGATGTACATGACCGTGAACGACCTCGTAGATGAGATCCTCAAGCAGTCGAGATACGAGGGGTGTTTTACCCCGGGTGAGCTTCTGCATCACAGCAGAACCCATTCCCTGACCGGAATCGGTATCTCAAGAGATAGAACACATACGTTTTTACTGATCTTCTTCAGGGGCGAACCCGACGGTGCTATGTTCATCGATGAGAAGGGTGCGCTCTTCGGTGACCCTGCAGTCCTGCGCATGATCGATGGGAGAGGGTTCGAACTCTACCTGGTAGCGCCATCGATCGCCGATGCATTGATATCACGCTGCAGGATCTTTGAGAAGGGACGCCTGAGGAGGGGCGGCCGCCTCGAGATCCCGATCGTCGGCGCTCACACCCGGCAGAGGGTGGGGGTGCTCCACCTGACCGTTTACGATGGCCAGGCCCCCCTTGCCGGGGGTCGCGTCTCGATCCGGAAAGGCAAACTCGCCATCACGAGCGATGTGACCGATTCCAGGGGTGGAGTGCATTTCCGGCTGCTAAGTGGGCGCTACACATGTGTGATCTCGGACCGGACAGGGGAGCGGACGCGCTGCATCGTCGAATTCCATGAACCACAGGTAGAAATGCGCGTTGATATTGGAGGCAGAGACGATGGGAACGGATGGGGATAAAGAACGCGAACTGGCAGCAGCCATCAGGAGCCTTATCACGCGATCGGGGGAACCGGAGGGGGAAGGCGGGGATACGGCAATGCCGCTCGACCGGCCTGGAGAGCACGAGTCACGAGAAGAGATTCCAGAGGCCGACAGGCCCGGTTCTGGCGCGGGAGATGAGGATGTAGAACCCTCCCCCGCGCCGGCGCCGAAGAGAGCGGGCGGTCAGTATGCATCGGGCGAACATGATCCAATCAGGACGTTGCTCGATCAGATTGAGGGGATGAGGGCAGATCCGGGGGTCCGCGATCCTCCCGTCAACCCGGAGCGGGTGAAAAAATTTCGGGAGGCGGATGTTCCCGTCCCCGAAGATCACGGGAGGGTGACGGCTGATGAACCGGTGGCCCCGGCATACGAGCGCCCTGCCGGCGTGATATCTGTCGGTGAACTCGGAGACCTGGCTGACCTGATCCTCCCGGGGGGTGCAGTCTTTGCGGTCGAGGATCTCCATATCAACCGCAGCGAGCATCATTTTGACTTTACCGACAACGCCAGGGCCGTCTCCGAGTTTGACGAACTCTTCGCCAGGGCATACTCATCAATCACCCTCGCCGCGGAGATTCCTGCCAAAGGCACACCGGAGCATAGGTCCGGGCTCCTCAGCAGGTTCCGGCTGCCAGGGGCCGCGGAGGTGATCGAGGAGTATAGCCCCGCCCTCCACGGACCGCTCGTAGACCTCTCGATACGGCCGATGCCGGGGCTGGAGGAGATCGAGCTCTATCCGGTGAACGAGCCGTATGCCTACGTCCGGGTGACCTACGATGCCACGACACACGAGTACACCTACCACGTCCTCGAGCCCGTGCTTACGCCCGGCGAGCAGGAGCTCTTCGGGGAGATCAAGGAGCGCCTCTTTGAGACGCTCAACATCGCCACCCGGGATATTACCCGCGACGAGGCGAGGAATGCGCTCCGGGATGCGGCGAACACCATCATAACAGATTACGGGATCCACCTCGAACCGCCCGGGCGGGAGAAGATCCTCTATCATGTCGAGAAGGAGTTCCTGGGCAACGGGCTGATCGACCCGGTGATGCATGACGCCTACATCGAGGATATCTCATGCGACGGCGTGGGCAACGTCATCTTCGTCTATCACACGACGTACGAATCGATGAAGACAAGCCTCGCCTACCGCGAAGCCGCTGAGCTTGATTCGTTCGTCACGAAACTTGCTCAGAGGGCCGGAAAATACATATCGATCGCTGAGCCGATGCTTGATGCCACGATGAGCGATGGATCGCGTATCCAGATGACGCTCGGGGAGGAGGTGACCGCTCACGGGTCTACGTTCACGATCCGCAAGTTCCGGGAGGAGCCTATCACACCGACCGATCTAATCGAGTGGCATACCTTCTCGCCGCTCGGGATCGCCTTCCTCTGGCTTGCTGTCGAGAACGCCAAGTCCTGCATATTCGCCGGCGGGACGGCGTCGGGGAAGACGACGACCTTAAACGCCATATCGCTCTTCATCCCGCCGCTTGCAAAGATCGTGACGCTCGAGGATACACGTGAGCTGAAACTCCCTCATCCGAACTGGATCCCGAGCATAACCCGGGGCTCATTCTCGCAGGATGGGCGGGGCGAGATCGATATGTATGAACTCCTGCGTGCCGCTCTTCGGCAGCGCCCCGAGTACATACTGGTCGGGGAGGTCCGGGGCCGCGAGGCCCTTACACTCTTTCAGGCGATGAGCACCGGGCACGTCACATACGCGACGATGCATGCTGACTCGGTCTCAAGCGCCGTCCATCGTCTGGAGAATCCGCCGATCAACGTGCCGAGGAACATGCTCTCAGCGCTCTCCCTTATGTCCATCCAGGTGCAGGCCAGGGTGGGCGGGCAGCGGATCCGGCGGGGCAAGCAGCTCATCGAGATCCTGGATATCGACCCCAGGACAAACGAGCTGATCACGAACGAGGTCTTCCGGTGGCATCCGGTGACCGATGAGATCCGCTACACCGGGAAATCCTACATCCTTGAGGAGATCATGGAGGACCGGGGGTGGAGCGGGGAGCGGATGCAGGAAGAACTGAAGCGGCGGCAGGAGGTTCTTGAGTGGATGCGCATCAAGAAGATCCGACACTTTCATGACGTGAGCAAGATCCTGGTCTCCTACTTCCGGGATCCGGAGGCGGTCATCCAGCTGGTGCGCTCTGACCTCTACAGGGAGGATCCCTCGTGAACAGTTATGAGCGGTTCTGTTTCAACCTGATCGGCCGGGATCTGAAGGGGAAGCGTGGCGACTTTATCGCCCTCCGCAAGAATCTCGTGGCGGCCCGGATGAATACGCCGTTTGAGGCCTACCTTGCGACCGCCTACGTCTCCTCAGGTGTCGTGGGGCTTGTCGCCGCAGGGCTAATCGGACTTGCCGCCTACATCTTGCGGATCCCCGAGATGATCACCTACCGGGGGGCGGTCCCGGAGTCCTTCCATGTGCTGAGCGATCACAGGCTCGTTATCGGCACCATCATCATCACGATCCTCTCGCTCCTGTTCTTCGGCGGCATGTCCTACCTGATCTTCCTCCTCTACCCCGGCATACAGGCCGGTGAGCGGCGCCGGAACATCGACGCTACACTGCCCCATGCAATCAACTACGTCACCGCCATGTCCTCGGCCGGGATCACCCCGGACGGGGTCTTCAGGCTGCTCGGCAGGAGCAGGATATACGGCGAGAGCTCTGTTGAAGCGCGCTACATCACCCGGGAGACGGATTTCTTCGG
>JAAZIF010000088.1 GCA_012510335.1 Methanomicrobiales archaeon
CGATCCACCTGATGGCGTGACCGGGTTCTTTATGAGTTTGGCGCCCCAACCCTGTAGAGAAAGGCTCAAGGGAGGTCTTGCGCCTCCCGGTCCGCCACCCGAAATATAGTTACAGGAACCAGTCCCATCCAAGGAGGGTTAGTTAATATGGAGAATATCCCACCAAGAGTACAGAACCAGCTGGCGATGCTCCAGCAGATGCAGCAGCAGCTGCAGACCGTGGTCTCACAGAAAGCGCAGTACGAGCTCTCGATCCGCGAAGCCAGGCGGGCGGTCGAGGATCTGGGCGACGTCGCCGAGGATGCAGCTGTCTTCATGAACATCGGCAGTGTCATGATGCAGAAGAGCAAAGAGAAGGTACTTGAATCATTAAACGAGCGGATCGAGACGCTCGAACTCCGGGTTAAGTCGCTCGATAAACAGGAGAAGGCCCTGCAGGGCCGGTTCGAGCAACTTTCCGCCCAGATCAGGGGAGCACTGGAAGGAAAGCAGCAGCCCCCCGGCACTACGTAATCTACGGGAGGAGCCCCCGCCGGCCCGGTGTTCTAACCCTTCCCATGTAAGGATACCCGACCCCTGGCCGGCGGCGGGATGACCCGCCCCTGCCTATCAATCCTTCCGTTTCCGGTCATTCTTTCGTGTCCGGCAGACGAGATTGATCGCGTTGATCACGGCCTCGGCCGATGCGAGGATGATGTCATCGCTTGAGGCGCTAGCATCAAATATACGGCCCCGTTCGTCCTCGACGGTGATGGTGACGTGTCCCAGGGCATCGGTGCCCCCTGAGACGGCCTCGATACGGAACTCCTTGAGGTGAACCGGGGTCTTGACGATACCGAGGATCGCCTTTACGGCCGCATCCACCGGCCCGTTGCCGACGCTTGAGAAGACATGCTCCTCCCCGTCAACGGTCGCCCTGACGCTGGCCGTCGGGATGACGTGGTTGCCGGTCATGACGGCGATGCCCTGGAGTTCCAGAGTCTTCCCGTCGGGGGCGAGCTGCATGACGTTCTCAGCGATCTCGTAGAGGTCTGCGTCAGTCACCCGCTTGCCCCTGCCGGCTACCCGTTTCACCCGCAGGACGATCTCATCGAGCTGGGTATCGGTAGGAACCAGCTGCGCCTCGGCGAGCATCTGCCTGACCGCGTGCCTGCCCGCGTGTTTGCCGAGTTTCAGCCTCCGCCGGTGACCGACCATCTCAGGCGTCATGATCCCTGGCTCGAAGGTGTCAGACCGGGTGATCACGCCGTGGGAATGGATCCCGCTCTCATGGGCAAAGGCGTTCTCGCCGACGATAGGCTGCGTTGGAGGCGTGCTCATACCGGAGTAGCGCGCAACAAGCCTTGATGTCTCCACGAGGCTCGTCGTCCTGATACCGGTATCGATCCCGTAGATAGACGAGAGCGCCATGACGGTCTGTGCGAGGTCTGCGTTCCCAGCCCTCTCACCGAGTCCGTTCACCGTCACCTGGATCTGGGAGGCCCCGCCCTCGACCGCCGCGATGGTATTTGCCACCGCAAGCCCGAAGTCGTTGTGACAGTGGACATCGATCGGACAGTTCACCTCCCGGTCTATCCGACTGATGAGGTGTTTCATGGCTGTCGGCGTGATCACGCCGACGGTGTCGGGCACATTGATGATCGTGGCCCCGGCGTCAACTGCGGTGCGGTAGACCTCTATAAGGTAATCCGGGTCCGTCCGCGTGGCGTCCATGGCCGAGAACATGCAGAGGCCGAGGTGGTCGCGGGCGTATGCGATGATATCGCCGGCGGCCTCGAGAACCTGCTCCCGGGTCTTTTTGATGGTGTACTCCCGCTGGACATCCGATGTCGGTATGAAGATGTGAACCATATCGACGTCGCAGTCGATGCATACATCCACATCAGCCGGGAGCGAACGCGCAAGACCGCAGACATCTGCGGTCAGCCCGAGACGCTTGATGGCGCTGACGATGTCGCGTTCAGCGTCAGAGGACGCGGGAAATCCGGCCTCGATGGTATGCACTCCGATATCGGAGAGATGCTCTGCAATACCGAGTTTCTCTTCACGTGTAAATGAGATCCCCGGCGTTTGTTCACCGTCGCGCAGTGTGGTGTCAAAAACAGTGACGTTGCTTTTCGCACGGCTATCGGTGAAGAAGACAGTACGCTTCAGCATTCCTGGGCGCATCAGCGTTTGTAGGATTCATGGTTATCTGTTGTGCGAGGAGATATATAAAGAATGGCGTCCGCTCCTGGCGCTTTGCAGGAATTCAACGATATGTTTAATACCATCTCATTACAACATTATTAGAGCAGAGACCCGCCTTAACTCAGACTGGTAGAGTGCGCGGCTGTAGTATAGTCTTCGCTCTCGGGCGGACTGCGCGGCTACCGCGATGTCCCCGGTTCGAATCCGGGAGGCGGGATCCACCAGAAACCAACAAAAAAGTGCCCAGGTAGTGTAGTGGCCTATCATGACGGCCTGTCACGCCGTCGACACGGATTCAAATTCCGTCCTGGGCGTAATTTTCTCTCGTTTTAGTCCGGGGCGAATGATCAACCCTTATTACAAGTCTCTTCTAAAGTACGATCAGTCCGCGGATGGAACCTATTATGATCGACGATACATCACGAGAGACCCGGGACGGGCAGGATATGCCCATCCTCCTTGCCCGGCTCTCCGACCCGGATAAGGGGGTTCGGGCGGAGGCGATGCATGGACTGGTAGCTATCGGAGAACCCGCTGTTCCTTCCTGTATCGCCCTGCTCTGCGACGACGACTGGAGGGTGCGCTACCGCGCGGCCGAGGCCCTCGGGTTTATAGGCGATGGCAGCGCGTACATGCCCCTCGCCACCGCTCTCGGCGACAGGAAGGACCATGTCCGCTACATGGCGGCAAAAGGGCTCGGGCTGCTAGGCAACCCGCGCGCAGTCGAACACCTCAGGACGGTGCAGCTTGATGAGAACGAGTTTGTGCGGCGGAGCGCCGCCACGTCGCTCGGGAAGATCGGCGGGGAGGAGGCGGTTGCGGCGCTCCGGTCCGCCCTGGAGAATGAGGGGATCGAGGGGGTTCGCGACGTGATACTTGCGGCGCTCCGCGAGGCGGATGGGGGCTAAGACCAGCGGGCGACGACCACCGTTATGTTATCGGTGCTCACCGCATCCCTGGCGGCATCGATCAGTCTCCGGCACGCCTCGTCGGGATCGCCGGCTAGCACGATCTCCTGGATGACCCCCTCCGGGACGCAGTCGTGGAGCCCGTCCGAACTCACCAGCAAGATCGACCTTGCGATATCCCGCTCGTCGATCTCGACCTCCAGCCCGGCCTCAAGCCCAAGCGCCCGGGTCAGTATATTTCTCCCGGGGTGGATGATCGCTTCAGCCGGGGAGATCACCCCGGCATCCACGAGTTCCTGGACGTAACTCTGGTCGCGCGTATGCCAGACGGACGAGGTGGTGATTATGTAGATCCTGCTATCGCCTACCGTGCCGATCCAGCACCGGCCGGAGTCGCTGACGATAGCCGCCGAGAGCGTTGTTGCGGAATCCAGGTGGTTATCCCGGTTGTAAGCATACACCGCTGAGTTTGCGCGCTGAAACGCATGCTCAAGCGCTGCAACGGGCTCCATCTCCAGGAACCCCACTCCAGCCGTCTCTACCAGGACTGTTACTGCCATCCGGCTCGCCACGTCGCCCCGGGCATGCCCGCCGAGCCCATCCGCGACGGCGAATAGATAGTACCCGGCCACCTCGCCGGCGAAGTACGCATCTTCGTTTTGCTTCCGGCTCCCCTGCTCGCTCATCACAGCGTAGCGGAGTCCTGACCCCCTTCTCACCTCTCCTGCACCAGAGATCCCTCCGGGCGCTCTATCGAAGATTCTTTTGGTGCCGGTCTCCTCATGGGGATGCTGGAGTGATTCCGTTCTCTCTCGCGCACCGGATGGCATACTCGTACTCCCGCGCCGTTATAGGGCGCTGCAATGCCGCGAGCACCGGGCTCTTCCCCCATTCGGCAACCTTCCATGCCGGCCGGTACTGGGCCATTATGTTCACGTAGGAATCCCGCGAGATCTCCTCGGCGATAAACCTCATAACGATCTCGCTGTTTGCGAGGTTCTCAGGGAGCACCAGGTGCCTGATGATCATCCCCCGCACGGCAAGGCCATCCCTGACCACCAGATCCCCGACCTGCCGGTGCATCTCCACGAGGGCGGCCTGCATGTGGGTGGTGTAGTCCCGGACATGGGAGAGAGCCAGCGCCACGTCGTCCCGCCCGTACTTCGCATCGGGCATGTAGATATCGATGACGCCGTCGAGGAGCCGGAGGGTATTCACCGAGTCGTAGCCGCCGCTGTTGTAGACCAGCGGGACCGAAAGACCCTGATCGGCGGCTATGCTGATCGCACGGAGGATCTGGGGTACGATGTGCGAGGGGGAGACGAGGTTTATGTTGTGGCATCCACGGTCCTGCAGGCGGAGCATAAAGCCGGCGAGATCTTCGCACGAGACAACGTAGCCGGCCCCGCACTGGCTGATCTCGAAGTTCTGGCAGAATTCACATCGCATGTTGCAGTTCGTGAAGAATATCGTCCCTGAGCCCCTCCGGCCCACGAGGGGAGGCTCCTCACCGAAATGCGCGCTGTAACTCGAGACCACCGGCAGGAGGCCGGTCCGGCAGAACCCGAGCTCCCCCTCGATGCGGTTTACGTGGCACTCCTGGGGGCAGGCGACGCAGTCGCGGAGTATATCGTGCGCCTGCTCTGCCCGCTCATCGAGCTCACCGCTCCGGGACAGGTGTATGTATCCCGGCAGGTGCGTTCGTTCTGCTTCAACCATTGATCCCTTATTCCAGTCCGGAACAGAAGAAGATTGCCCCCTCCCACAGCACGGGTGACGAAGGTGAGATGATCCATTAATGCATCGGCCGGTCGGACCGGGACTCCAGAACCGCATCCGCGCCGATAGCAGCATCATGCATCTGATGGGTTCCGCAGGTATGTTTAGCGCTATACAGGCCGGCCCTGGAGGGGGTCAATCCTGGAACTCTTCAAAAGCAAGGTGGTACATCCAGTCAAGGAGGAGAGCGCACTCCTCCGGGACGCACTCCCGCTCACAGCCGATACACGGGAGAACCTCGTCCCCGGCGAGGATGACACAGGGGTCGATCGCCCGCTTCCTCACCTGAAGGAGGTATGTCTTGATGCCATCACTGCGAAACTCCGTGCGCTCTATAAGCCCGGCGTCCAGCAGTCGCTTCACGATCCTTGAACACTTCCTGCTGTCGATCTTGAGGATCTTCCAGAGGTCGCTCTGGAGAACCCCCTGGCGCTCGGATTGTATAATCTTAAGCGCTTCTTCCTCCTGGTCGGACATGGCTATCAGAGTAGGGGTGAGATAGTCAGGATGTTATTGCCTCTTATAACAACGGTTCCCAGCGTGCGGCCCCTCTGATCACCGGTATACTCGGTGGTCTCATCCATGTGCAGGTTCAGGTGCTCATCCACCGCCACAAGCCGGCCCAGGAGTTTCCTGCCATCGTCTTTTATCTCAACGGTAATTTTAGAGTCTACAAGCGAAAAAACCTTCTTTACGGGGAGTACAATACCGTTAACCATCTTGTTTCTATCTGGTTATCTTTACTCATTAAGGTTTGCATCATCCACCGGGGCCGCGCCCGGGAGAGATCCCGCCAATTGGAGGGGCCTGGCATTCAGGTTTTGCTGCGCTCCCGGCGCCGGGCATGATAGCAGACATGGGCTCCCTGCGCGAAACCTGGCCTCCCCGTTCTCGAACCTCCGCGCGCGGGGTAGTTCCAGCGCACAGCCAGCTCCTCCCGTTCGGTCCTCTACGGGGCCGGCCGGAATATCCAAAAAAAAGAGGGGTTCACTCCGGAATGTCTTCCCAGCGATCCTTGAACCGTTTTTCGACGGCCGGGAGGGTGGTGTACTCCATCTCCTCAAGCGAGAGCCGGTGCGGTTCAAACGGTCCGTGGGCCCGTAGAACGTCCGCGAGCTCGCAGCACCGGTCACGGACACGGTTGAACGCGGGGTCGTCGAACATATCCACAGGCCCGATCAACTTCCTGTTGCTGACCTGGAACCCGAGGCAGATGACCCGGGGCGGTCCGTCGAACTGCGTGCAGTTTGCGTCATCGACTCCCACCGGCATGAACGGCCCGTGGTGCGAACCGCGCATCCACCCGGCCACGAGGATGGGCAAACGGAAGGGGTCGATGACTTCACCAACCGCCGGCATCCCGCTCTGTGCCCTGATGACCATAACCGGATCGTCTTTGCCGACGTACCGGCCTGCCATCAGGTTCAGGCGCTGGGTGCTTGTGGATGCCGCGACAGTGCCGTCCTTCTTCCAGACATACTTGATCACATAGCGGCTCGGTGCTCCGATATAGGCAAGGAGGCTGTATGACTCCTCCGGCGTGCTGAACCGGATCTTCTTCTTCTCCATGACATCGTGGACCTCAAAGACGAACCCATCATGCATCGAGGGATCGATGACGAGGCCGGATGTGTTGAAGGGATCAGCAAAGATCTTGTAGAGGAAGTAGTTCCATGCCCCGGGCTCGGTCTTATCAGCCATGAATACAAGGATGGGATCGGAACCCCGCTCCTCAAACTCCATCTCGGCGACACCGGGCCCCATCCCCTTGACGTTGCCGCTGAACGCATCTGCGAGCAGATCCTGCCCTGCACCGTAGAGTTTCATCTCCTTGGCGATCCTGGCGCACTCCGTGAATACATTCCACGCAAGTTCATGGATCTCTTCGTTATCCTCACCCTTCGTGTGTGTCATGATCAACTCAAGGTCGTCACCGCAGTGTGTGACATGCGAGTCGATGATAATGCTACCCTCTGCCTCCTTGAGCATCCGGGCGGCCACCTCGAGGAGCTTCGGGTGGGTGCGGGAGTGCCCAGGAAAACTGCCTACGTCTGCTTTAATTACGGACACGGTGGTCTTAACCATTCAATCACCACTACCTGGATATGGTAGCCCTTACGGCTACTAGATAGATAGGTACCACTCTATATGTAGGTGTTGCCTAGAAAAAGGGTTGGTTTGTGCGATCATTCCCTGGTCACTCTTCACCCCCTATGATCTCCTCCTTAAAAGTAATTGCCCGGCAGGATCTCTGCCGGGGAGAGGGCAACAACCGGCCCCGCCGGGGGATTCCCCATAAACACTAACTGTTGCTCCCGGCTCCCCTCCAGGGCAATTCCTGCCACGATAAACCGCCCGGATCTGGTACCAACCTCATCGATGCACCGCATCAATAGGGTAAGTTAGTGCATACAGCGAGGTCACCTCCGCTGCAATAGCCGGCCCCACACGGGGGTCTACTCCAGGTTTGCCGCCCCGGATGCGGGAACGGCCTCACCGATCACTTCAATCCGGTGAGATCATCACTTTCCGCCTCCCGATGGCTGCACAAACCTTTTTTGCACTCCAGATCCGATATGAGATCATCGACGGAGACCGATAACATGTCAAAGCTTACCGTAAAACTGGATTTCGAAGACTTTCCTGATCTCTACACCTGCAGGGGTGCGAACCGATCTCCCCCCATACGGGTGGAGGGGATCTTGCCGGAGGTCAGGTCGCTTGCGATCCTCGCAACAGCGAGCCCAAGGGATGGGCCGGCGAGGGTGGCATGGATCCTCTGGAATCTTCCCGTCGTACCCCTGATCCCGGAGGGGTTCCCGGGCGAAGGGGTTGTGAAGTCACCCCTCCACGCCGTGCAGGGCACAAATGACTTCGGCGGGATAGGCTACCGGGGCCCCTGCCCGGAGCCAGGAGAGGGTGAGGCCTACCTCTTCCGGGTCTACGCGCTCGATCGTGATATTGAGGCTGCTCCCGGGGCGACATGGGATGAGATGCTCCGGGCGATACGGAGATCGCTGAGACAATCGGGAGAGGCTGTTGCGTTCGCCACCAGGTAGCGTTCGGGGGCATATCCTTGGGCGCGGGATCCTCCCGCCCGGGGAAAAATGGGCTCCCGGCCCCTCACATGGGTATGGGCGGGGCCTCCCTCTGCATGGGCGGGCTCTGCTTCTCGATGTTCTCTGCGATGATGGCCATCTCCTCGCCCAGCATCCGGATGATATCGTCCAGCGTGACGATCCCGATAAGGATCCCGGCATCATCGACGATGGGCATCCTCCTGATGCCTTCGTCGGCCATCTTCCGGATGGCCTCGTAGATTCCCATGCTATCCCGGAACGTGATCAGGTTCCGGGTCATGACCTCCCTGCTCCGGACCTCACCGGGATCCCTCTCCTGCGCCATGATCCTGACCACCAGGTCGCGATCGGTGAGAATGCCGACGGGCCGCCCATCACCGCTGATAACGATGACACTTCCGACGTTCTTCTCTTTCATGATCCTCGCCACCTCAACCACCGGTGTATCCGGCGATACGGCGACAACCTGTTTCTGGCAGCACTCCACAAGCCCCATATACATCTCCTCCGTTGACGCCTGAGTCATGCCGGAGGTGGTATATTAAGATATCTCAGGAGGAGCAGGGATCACCCCACCCTCACCTGACCTTCGTCCCCGGCTCAACCGGGCGGGCGGGAACGAGGAGGGAGGCCTCGTCGCCGGCAGCGAGGATCATCCCCCTGCTCTCAACCCCGAAGATCTTTGCCGGGGCGAGGTTTGCGATCAGCGCCACATCCTTCCCCACCAGTTCATCAGGGGTGTAAAATTGCGCTATGCCGCCGACCACCTGGCGCTTCTCATCCCCGAGGTCGACGGTGAGTTTGTAGAGCTTCTTTGAGCCCTTGATCGGCTCGGCCGAGATGATCCTCGCTATCCGGATATCGAGTCTTGCAAACTCCTCGATGGAGACGGGCTCCGATCCCTTCCGGACTGCCGCATCAGCCTCCTCGACCCGCGTATTGAGGGTTTTCTCGAGATCCCTGACCTGATCCTTCTCGATCTTTGAGAAGAGAAGGGCCGGTTTTGCAAGCACACGCGCCCCAACCGGCGCCGTGGCCTCGGAGATTGGGTGGTCCGCGATCTCATCGCCGTAGCCGAGCATGGTCCAGGCCCGCTGCATCGCATCCGGCATAACGGGCTGGAATAGGAGGGCGAGCGCCTTTGCGACCTGGAGGCAGTCGGCTATCACCTGCTCTGCCGCATCCCGGTCTTCCTTGATCAGCTTCCAGGGTGCGTTATTCTGGATGTAGGCGTTCCCGAACGAGGCAAGCGCCATCATCGCATCGATGGCGTTCTTGAAGTCGTAATTGCGCATCTCCCCATCGACGACGGCGAGCGTCCGCTCGATCTCGCGGGTGACGGCGGGGCTTATAGGGAGGGCGGGCACGCCGCCGAACTCCTTCTCGGCGAAGTACATCGTCCGGTATATGAAGTTTCCAAGCGTGCCCACTATCTCGTTGTTCACCCGGTCGGCGTAGACGTGCCAGGAGAAGTCGAGCTCCTTTGTGTGGCTCGTGTAGGCGAGGAGGTAGTAGCGGAGGTAGTCCGCCGGGAGGCCCAGGTCCAGGTAATCATCGTTTGTCCAGACGACGTAGCCCCGGGACTTTGAGAACTTCTTCCCCTCGATCGTGACCATGCCGCTTGCGACCACGGCATGCGGAAGGCCATAGCCAGCCGCCTTGAGGAGCGCCGGCCAGAAGATGCAGTGGTGGTAGACGATATCCCCGCCGATGAAGTGGGTGACGCCCGTCTCATCCCCGCACCAGTAGTCCTTCCAGTCCGTCCCCACGGTCTCTGCCCACTCCTTCGTGAACGATATGTAGCCGATGGGCGCATCGACCCAGACATAGACGACGAGATCGTCGCTCCCCGGGAAGGGGACGCCCCAGTCCATAGTCCGGGTGATGCACCAGTCGTGCAGGAGTTCTCTCACCCACCCGAGAGCGTAGTTCCGGGCGGTTGCTGTACCCCTGAGGTTCGGGAGGTACTCGAGGAGGAAGTCACGGAATGTCGAGAGCCTGAAGAAATAGTGTTCCTGCTCCCGGCTCTCGGCCTTCCCGCCGCAGATCTTGCAGACCGCTTCCGTGATCTGACCGGGTTCGAGGTGCTGCCCGCACCCCTGGTCGCACTCGTCCCCCCTGGCGATGGCGCCGCAGTAGGGGCAGATCCCCTCGACATAGCGGTCGGGGAGGAACCGCTCACACCCGGGGCAGTAACTCTGGTTGATAACCTTTGTGTAGACGTAGCCGTTCTCGATCAGCCGCTCGACGATCGAGCGGGTGGTCTCGCGGTTCATGGGGTCATCGGTCATGCCGAACCGGTCGAAGATGACGTCCATCCGCCGGAATGTCTCATGAAAATGCTCATGATAGCGCTCCGAGAGTTCCCGGGGGGTCGAGCCCTCCCGCTCGGCGCTGATCACGATAGGTGTCCCGTGATTATCGGAACCGCATATGAAGACGACCTCCTCTCCGGACCGGCGCATATACCGCACATAAAAGTCCGCCGGCACGTAGGTTCGCAGGTGCCCGATATGGCAGGGACCATTCGTGTACGGGAGTCCGCACGTTACCAGCAACGGCTTGCCACTCATCCTTATTTTATCTGGCTGCGATGCTAATAAATATAATAGAGCATGGCGCGACGTATAACGATACCAGTCCGATCTTTTGGTTCCGAGGTCGGGGTGCCCGGTGTTCCGGAGCTTGCCGGGTGGCTGAGGAGGAAGC
>JAAZIF010000381.1 GCA_012510335.1 Methanomicrobiales archaeon
CAAGTACGGACCGCAACAATGATATTAAAAGTTATCTTTGGACGCAAATTCAAGGCGCTTCCGTCACATTGGACGATGCAAATTCCGCTGTCACCCATTTTATTGCTCCTTCAGAAAATTCGGTCTTGGCTTTTGAACTTCTGGTAACAGACAGTACCGGACTCTCCGATAAAGATACCGTCAAGGTAACGGTTCGGGATAATATTTTGAATACCGTTTTCATCAGTGAATACATTGAAGGAAGCAGCAATAATAGGGCTCTGGAAATTTTTAACGGCAGCGGACAAAAAATTAATTTAAATGATTTCCGCATTGCCCAAGCCAATAATGGTGGCGGTTGGCAACACTATCATGAATTCCCCAAAGGTGCCACCTTAGAAAATGGGGATGTTTGGGTTATTTTAAACGGAAGCTGTGATGAAGATCTTTTTTCTCCTAGCGATGCAGACGAGGTTCTGGAATACCCCAGTGTTGTACATTTTACCGGTAATGATGCTCTTGCTTTGGAATGGACACCGGACGCCGGAGACAACTGGATACAAATTGATGTATTCGGAGATCCTCTTAGTAATATAGAATTTGATGTTGCCGGAATTGAAAAAGCAGCAATGGATCACACCCTGATTCGTAAACCGGAAATCCGCAGGGGAAATACCGATTGGGCTTCCTCGGCGGGTACCAATGAAGATGATTCCGAATGGATCGTTATGGATATGAATTATTTTGACGACTTGGGTTCACATTCCGCAGGTCCACAGGCTTACAGTTTTAGAGATATCGAAGTCGTCACCGCATTCCCGCAGTCCGGATCAGAGATTGAAATTAAAGCTACTGTTATCCCCGGTGAAGGCAGTCCCGCCCCAAGCAGTGTAAATCTTTATTACGGCAGCGGCGGCAGCCAGCCTAACTCCGTGGAAATGTTCCAGGAAAGCGGAAATGTTTATGCTACTGCAATTCCTTCATTTTCGGACGGCAATATTCGTATTGATTACTACATCCGGGCAAGCCATGCGGGCGGCAGCAGTAAAAGTGCTACCCGTAATTTCCTCTTGGCCGGACCCCTCACTGCCATTGCGGATATTCACCAAAATATCAGCAGCTTTAACGGCAAGCTCAAGACCATTGAGGGCGTAGTTACCATTGGAGCCGGACTCTTACGCGATGACCGCACTTCAGGCTATTTGCAGGATAATTCCGGTCGCGGGCTCAACATCTATTCCGAAACCCTTTATTCCGATCTGCTACGCGGCACGAAGGTAAAAATGGTGGGTGAGGTAGAACTCTACAGTGAGGTAGAACTCTACAGAACAACTGTCGAGCTCAAGGATTTTAATTATCGTATTCTCTCCACGAATGAAAGCCTGCCTGACCCCATGGTAGTCAGCGTAGCCGGCGCAAATTCCGATGCTCTGGAAGGCACCCTGGCAAAAGTCACGGGAACGCTAAGCAAGGTACAGGATTTCAGCACCAGCAAGAATCTTGTCTTGAAAGACGGCAATGACTCCACTATCGTGAAGGTATGGCCAACAACCGGTATTGATGTATCTAATCTTGAGACCGGCATTCTGCATGCCATTACCGGTGTGGGCTCAAAATTCAATGAAGAGTATCAGCTGCTGCTTGCTTACAATGAAGACATAGATGCCACGGTTTCGGTAAGCGAGAGTAATTTGCCTCTGCATTTTGCTCTGCATGCTCCCTACCCCAACCCCTTTAATCCGGCCACCACTGTGGAATACAGTCTGGACCGCGCTGCGGATTACAGTCTTAGCGTTTATGACCTCAGCGGTCGCCGTCTTGCCATTCTCTACAGCGGCTTTGCCGAGCCCGGCCATTACCGACTGAGTTGGAATGCTGCTGCTTTTACTTCGGGAATTTATTTTATACGCCTGGAGGCTAAAAGCGACAATGCCGCAGCGAGGCTTGCGACTCAAAAAGTTGTCCTGATCAAATAAATGCGTGAAGATATGAAATTAAAAAAAATCTTACTCATCTTGCTTTTGCCGATGCTGCTCATCGCGCAGGGGCATCTCATTTTTACGGAACTTGTCTTGCAGCCTTCGGCAGGCGAATATGTAATTATCAAGAACCCCGGTCCCTCTGCCATAAATCTTGAGAATTATTATATCACGGATGCCACTGATGTGAACAACGGCAAGTTCTATTACAATCTGCCTTCCGGTGCAGATTTTTGGTCCGGATCCGGTTTCGATTTTATCGCCCGTTTCCCTGCCATCAGTCTGCCTGCCGGCCAGAGCCTGGTTCTGGGTCTGGGGCGGGATAGCGATTATCTTAATGAATACGGCAGCTATCCCGATCTGTATCTGAAAGGCACGGGCCCGGATACCCTGCTGCAGGCAAAAGCCGGACAGAGAACCATTGGCGCATCGCATAACGGCAAGCTGGATAATCAGGCGGAGACTCTCATCCTCTTTTACTGGGATGGGCTGTCTGCTACCGTGAAGGATGTAGATTATCTGCTCTGGGGAAATCGGGATTATGCCATAGATAAGAGTTCCGTCCCCGGCTATTTGAATGATACGCCTGTAGCGCAGCAGTCTTTTATGCCCATCCATGTTGACGGAGAAAAACTGGTACGTAAAAGCGATTCCGAAGGTACTGAAAAAAGCTCCGGCGGGAACGGTATCACAGGTCATGATGAGACTTCCGAGAATCTTGCAGAGACCTGGATGGTCACGGAGCTGGGCAGCAGTAAGCCCACTTTGAGCTCTATCAGCCTCAGCCCGGATTCGCCGACATCCAATGATACCTTGGAAATTAAAGCGAGCGTCACAGATGCCGCAGGAGGCTTAACGGTAGAATGCGTTTATTCTTTTGCCGGCACGAAGAACATCCAAGAGATGCTTCCGCTCAGCGGCGAAGCGGACAGATACGCATGCAGTATCCTGCCTTTGGGCTCTCCCGGCACCCTGAACTATTATATC
>JAAZIF010000089.1 GCA_012510335.1 Methanomicrobiales archaeon
CCCGAGGGAGAGAAGGATAAGATATTTGAGTACCACGCCGGCGGCGGTCTCGGTCTCTTCTTTGTCCGTGAGATCCTCTCGATCACCGATATGACGATCCGGGAGATCGGAACCCCCGGCGATGGGGCGAGGTTCGTGATACACGTGCTGCCGGATGGATACCGGATCGTGTGAGGTGACCGATCTATGTTTGCAAAGGTTCTAATCGCAACAGACCTCTCTCCCGCCTCTGCCATCGTGGCGGAGCGGGCAGGTGAGATCCCGGGTCTCCGTGAGGTCATCCTCTTCCATGCCATGACCTCGCCCGGGCCCCTGCCCACGGATGAACCGCTCCGCCGGATGGAGGATCTGGTGCGGCAGCAGGGCATCGCGGTGGAGGTTGTGATCGCAGAGAGCGATGGACGGCCCGCCCCGGAGAGGATACTTGAGGCGGCATCAGGTATAGGCGCCGACCTGATCGCCATGGGTATCCGGGACCAGGGGCTGCTCCGGAACATATTCTCCGGGAATGTCGCGGCCGCCGTGCTCAGGGATGCCCGGGTGCATGTCCTGGTAATCCCCCGGTCGGGGGGCAGCAGGCCGCTCTTTGCGCACCTGCTGGTTCCGACCGATCTTGCGGCGCTGGCGCCGGAGGTCCGCTCGATCCTGGAGGAACCTGCCGTTGACGCGACGGCGGTGCTCCTGCACGTCGTTGAACCCGAACGCGCCGGCACGGAGGAGGAGGCGGCCGGCCGGCTCTCCGATCTCCAGGGCACCCTCCTGCCCGCCGGGCGAGAGATCCGCGGCATGATCAGGACCGGGAGCCCGGCGAGAACCATATGTGCTGTGGCCGACGAGGCCGGCTCCTCCGCGGTTGTAATCCCGCGACTGGGGAGGCGCGACGCCGCGGGGGGTGCCCCGCTCGGGAGTGTCACCACAGGCGTCGTGGGTTGCGTAAAGCCCCCGGTGCTGGTGCTGGCGGTCCCGATCCACCTCCGGATAGAGACCAGGGAACTCCGGAGCATGGAGTTCCCGCTTGCCGAGGATATATGGATCGACTACCACCAGCTTAAGTCTGACTCCACGACTGACCGGATATTCGGTGTCTTCGCGGACGAGATCCTCGTCTCCGTCGCCCGGTGCCGGCGCCACCCTGACGGCTACGAGGTGGACGGCGTCTTCACCCCGGCCAGGTTCCGGGGCAGAGGGTATGCCCGGAGGGCGATGGATGCACTCGTCGAGGCATGCCAGCACGATACCCTTTACATGCACTCGGTCCTGAACCTCGTCGATTTCTACGCGACATACGGATTTATGTCGATACCGGAGAGTGAACTCCCGCTGACGATCAAGGAGAGGTTCGCGTTCGCACTCGGTGAGATGGAGGGGGCAAACGTCCAGCCGATGCGCCGGGCTGCGATCCGGTTCCGGAGGTGAGATCCGCTTTTCGCGAGCGCAGCCTGCCCCTTCCCGGTGAGACGGTACTTCACGTTGGGTTAATTATAATAGGATATCTAATCAGGTATAGCTATCGTAATGACGAAGGGGCTTCGCTTTCATCCCCGATCTCGTGTCCGGGGACTTCCCGCTTCGCCCCTTCAACCCCAAAAGTTAAAGCCCCCCCGGATGGCGCACCCTATTCGAGGTTCCTGTTCATGAGATCCTTTCCCGAGTCCATCGCCCCCATCAGGCGTTCGACCTCCTCGCTTCCCACCCCGAGATACCCGAGCACATTACGGATGAGCGAGAGCAGGTCGTCGGCGATCTGCAGCAGCCATTCGACAAAATCCCACATCGACTCGGCTGTCCCGAGCACGGCCTCCGGCGCGTCGCGGTCGGGCAGCGAGACGTTGATCACCTCCATTTCCGCGAACCCTGCGACGGCAATGAGAAGCAGAACCAAAACGATCGGTCTCATACTGCCACCCTCTCGGCCGGGACGGTACCGGAGCGTATGCCCGGAGCAGGGAGGATGATAAACGATCCATTCTCCATACAATTCGTTACGGCATCGATCCCAGTTAAAGCCACCGCTCCGGAGGGGAGTTTCGGAAACAGAGCCGCCGGCCCGGAGACAACAGAGAGAAAAGACCTATTGCCCAGGATGAAAGAAGTTCCGGTATGCAGTACGAGATCACCGGGGATAACCTCCAGATGGTGACCCTCCGCCGTGCGCAAGGGCGAGCACGATCATGCCCGGCCAGCCCCTCCCGTCCGCCGTACATCGGCGCCGTCACGATAAGGGCGGAGAGCATGGTGATAGCAAGGTTTCCCGAGCAGAAACTCGGCAATGAGCGGAGCGATTACGAACAGTGTGGCTGCGGGAGCGATACGGCTGAGGAACGTCCCGATTGAATGTCGGGTTCCATCAGATGTGCCTTGACGCCGTCGTGCTCCGGTTTATCGCCATCGGGGAGGCGACGAAACAGATCCCGGTCAGCGTCACCGTCCGCTGCCCGAAGATCGAGTGGCAAAAGATCGCCGGGATCCGTGATATCAGCGTTCACTCCTATTATGCGGTGAAACCGACGGATCCTCTGGGACATCATCTGGACCAAACTTGGACCTCTGGAGGTGCGGTAGAGGGGGATGATCCGGGAAGAGGAAGAGCGGTAGAGCCGGCCGTTCTGCACAACGGCACATTATGATAAGAACCCATCCTCGGTAAGAATCTCTTCTATCGTATCCACCAGGGTTCTTGCCTGGGTGAGTGCGCTTTCTGCGTCGGTATGGGTGACGATGAAACTGACATCATATGGGGCTATATGCCGCTTCCTCCGCATCCGATCGAAGATGGCAACCTCGTCCGGGCTGAGGTGATATACCAGGAATTCCTTCACGGAAACATGTCCTTCCCCGCCCTTCGGGCGGTATCCCCGGGCAAACATCAGTGCTCTTCCTGCTGACAGAGCGGCGTTGTAGGCGATGTTGTAGGCCCATTCACTGCTGATCGCAAGGTTCATCTCAGCGGTGCGAAGGTCTCGTTCGGCGATATCGATCGCTTCCCTGACCGTCCTCCGATCGATGGGTATCCTCTCAATCTTTCCTTCCGTCTCCAGTCGTTTCATCATGGCACTCCTCGCCCTTGATCATGATCTTCGGCCCGTACAGGACGTTGGTGATGAACGG
>JAAZIF010000090.1 GCA_012510335.1 Methanomicrobiales archaeon
CTCATCCTTATTTTATCTGGCTGCGATGCTAATAAATATAATAGAGCATGGCGCGACGTATAACGATACCAGTCCGATCTTTTGGTTCCGAGGTCGGGGTGCCCGGTGTTCCGGAGCTTGCCGGGTGGCTGAGGAGGAAGCAGGGGGAGGAGGTGGATCTCACCACCTACCGGCTCGACCGCTCGATCGAGGCCCAGGAGGGCGTGGCGATACCCGCCGCCGGGGGTGTCTTCTACGGCGAGCGGTGGCGGGAGGCATTTCTCGGTATAGAGGATGGGGTGCTTGTGGGTGAGCCCGGCATCGAGCCTTCGGCCGTGATCGCGGACGCACTCTACATCCACGCAATGCGAAAAGACGCATGGTTCTCGCTCCCCGCTCCCCATATGCTCAAGGTCAGCGATGACTACATCGGGGATGTAGAGGAGTTTTCAGAGACGGTAACAGCCGCGTATGCCCGGCTCGCGCGGGAGATGCGGGATGCGGGCGTGCGGGGGCATGTGCTTATCGCCGACCGGGCGGACGAGATCGAGCTTGAGAGGCTTGCCGGAGGAAAGATCATCTTCTTCCCCCGCAACCCTGAGACCTTCGACCTTGAACTCCTGCTCGAGTACCAGCGCGACCTGATCCTGCCGGCGGCGGAGGTCGGCAGGGCGCCGGACCTTATGGACCAGTTCGGCGTCCGGCGCCTGATCCTGCTCGATGCGGGGGCTGCGGATCTCGCGGTCACACGCGATTTCGCCGATCCCGATATGATCGAGACAGGTGGCTACTGTGAGGAGGGCTGCCCCGGTTACTGGGGGGATCTGGTCGACCGGGCGTTCATCCCTCGATAGACTCCGCCACATCGGCAAGGCGGCGGTAGTGCCGGTTCCGCTTTATGATCAGGAAGAGGATGCGATCGATGAGGTTGAACTGAAACGTTCCTCCCGCCGCGTTTGGGTGGCCCCCGCCGCCGAACCCACGGGCGATGAGGTGGCTGACTGGGGGGACGGAGCGGATGGATATGCGGCCGTCCCTGGAGACGATCACCTCGATATCGGTATCGAGCTCGTCCCTGATGGTGTGCGCGGTCTCGCTCGGGTAGCCGTAGAGGGGGGCAAACGCTATCCGGTAGCGCCCATCCTCGATGATGGTGGTATGTTTGAGGCTCCTTTTGATATCCCGCTCCATCTCGCGGACGATCTCCCTGTACTCGCCCTCGATCTTCTCGTCGATGATTGTGCCCCGGGCGAGGTTGTCGCGGACGTACTCGCGCCAGCCCTTCCGCATAACGACCTGGCCGAGCATCTTTGACCGGGGATCCTCGTGCTTCCAGAGGTCATAGTCGCAGACGACCCGGGCGATCTCCTCTGCCACGGCATCGCCGGGCGCGAGGTCTCGGGCGACGATACCGGTGGCGCAGGTGGTGACATCGACGTGGAGGAGGCTCGTCTTCTTCTCGACGGCCCGGATCTCCTCATCTTTCCAGCGGTGATGGTCGCGCCACTCGATCCGCCACCCATTCGACCGGGCCTTTGCGAGCCGCTGCTCGGCGCCCTGCTGGTAACCGAGGTCTGATATGCTGAGGAGGTCACCCCGGCCGGGGGAGCCGGCCACGGCGTCAAAATTCGCGAGGAACCGGCCGACCGAGCACCAGATGGTGAAGACATCCCCGTACTTCCGCCGGTGGATGGCATCTCCCCCGACAGCATCGAGGTCGTTGTGCGTGAGGTGTACGACGGTCGCCGTCCGCCCGGAGAGTGCCTGCATGAGGTTCGTGCCCCGGGTATCTGGTTTTTGATCGCTCCGGCCCATTGTCCAGTAGTATCGATCCCGGATATGATAAACAGACGTCTCGGGGCCAGTCTGCGGTCCGGCCGCCGGGTGCAGGGGGCTGCCGCTCCTCAAGCACAGAATTTATTAGGGACGACATACAACGCTAGTAGGTAGAGGCCCCTGTAGCTCAGTCCGGGAGAGCGCCAGACTGAAGATCTGGTTGTCCCCGGTTCAAATCCGGGCGGGGGCA
>JAAZIF010000091.1 GCA_012510335.1 Methanomicrobiales archaeon
ATCCATGGGAAGTGCCCGGACATACGTGCAGCACTCGGTGGCAAGCCCGGCATCGGTGATTGCGCGTATGGACTCGCGTTCACCGTGGGATGCGGCCACAGAGCCGGCTTCTATGACGTGGACGCCGACGTCGGCGATATGCGTCGCAATCTCAAGTTTCTCGGCCGGCGTGAGGGAGATCCCCGGTGTCTGTTCGCCGTCCCGTAAGGTAGTGTCAAAAAAGCGGATCGATTCACCAAATAAAACGGTCACACATAGTGCAATTCACCGACAGAGAGTTGGCGGCACCGCTACTTAAATGTTGGGCATTCATGACGGGCGGTACGAGGGAGCCGGAAAAAGGAGGAAGGGTTCAGGCCAGCGCCGGGGCGCTCTCGTAGAGGAGGGCGAGGAGCCGGGCGGAGAAGATGATGAACGCCGGCGTGAAGATGAAGACGAGAAGCCCGCCGAGGGCCGGGATGAGCATGAGGACGAACTCCACCACCACGATCACGATGCCCAGCAGGAGGAGGGCGATGAAGATGTTCGACCACCCCACCCTGCCGATGTGGGAGAGGAGGGTGCCGAACCGGAAGGCCTCGCGCATCTTCCCCGTCCTGGCGAACCGGACCATGGCAAAGGTCGAGAGGATCCCGATGACGATGGCGAGGACGACGAAGATGACGATAAGGGCGAGGAGCACGAAGATGCCCGTCTCCGGGCCGGGGCCGGAGACAGTCCCCGGGGTCGTTGTTGTCACCGAGACCGGGATGAAATACGCCGCAATACCTACGGCCGCGAGGATCCAGAGCGGGATGGCGTAAACGATCGCGATGACGAACAGTTTGATGCCGTCGACGAAGAGCCCGATCCAGCCTTCCGGCTCGGGAGCGGGCTTTGTGCCGCTCATGACCCGGACACTGTAGCCGTATATGAGCGGGAAGATGATCGTGCTGACGAGCAGGAGGAGCCAGCGGGTCCACCTGCCCCAGAGGGCCTCCTTCGTGTAGTCGAAGGAGTCGCCGAGTAATCGGGTGTAGTCCATGGGTACCACCGTATATTCTGGTAAAACATCGCGCGTTTGGGAGATAAACGCGCTGTTTTGTTACGGGAGGCGAGGGACGGAACCCCGGGACGGCCAGGACAAGATCCAGAGGGATGCGGGCTGCCGCGAATGGTGCCGAGAGAAAAAGGTAGGGTTATTTTCAGCCCTTACTCGGGAGCGGGGGTTTCCTCGTAGACCAGGGCAAAGTAACGAGCGTAGAAGATGATGAACGCCACGTTGAGGAAGAGAGCGATGAGCCAGCCCAGGATGGGGATCGAGGCAAGGAGGCCGACGATGAAGCCGTAAACGATCGCGATGACCAGGAGAATGATGAGCGCGATGATCCAGGTTCCCCACCCGAGTTTGCCGATGTGGTTGAGGATCGCGCTGAAGTTGAACGCCTCTCCGAAACTGTCAGTGCGAGCAAAGCGCATTATGGCAAACAGGGCGATGAACGCCATGATGATCGCGATGATCCCTGCGATCAGGATGCCTCCGAGGATACTTAGCGCTGCAGCGCCTATGGTCGCAGGATCGCCGCCGGCG
>JAAZIF010000092.1 GCA_012510335.1 Methanomicrobiales archaeon
CATCGACCGGGTGAAGCGGGGCCGGGTCTTTGCCCGGGTGACACCGCTCCAGAAACTCCGGATAGTCGAGGCCTACCGGGAGAGCGGGGCCTATGTCGCGGTAACCGGGGATGGGGTCAACGATGCGCCGGCGCTCCGGAGCGCGAACATCGGGGTCGCGATGGGCTCCGGGACCGATGTCGCCCGGGACACGGCATCGTTGATCATCACCGACGATGATTTCGCCTCGATAGTCGCCGGGATCGAGGAGGGGAGGTATGCCTACGATAACGTCAGGAAGGTCGTCTACCTCCTGGTCTCGACGGGGTTTGCCGAAGTCCTCCTCTTCATGCTCGCCCTCGCCGTGGGTCTCCCGCTCCCCCTCCTCGCGGTCCAGCTCCTCTGGCTGAACCTGGTGACAAACGGCATCCAGGATGTGACGCTGGCACTTGAGGGAGGAGAGCCCGGCGTCATGGATCGCCCGCCGCGGAGGCCCGGGGAGGGGATCTTCGATCGAATGATGATCGAGGGGGTGCTTCTCTCCGGAACACTGATCGCGCTTGTTACGCTCGGCACCTGGTACTGGCTCCTCTCGAATGGATGGGATGAGTTTGCGGCCCGGAACCTGATCTTCCTGCTGATGGTGCTCTTTGAAAACTTCCATGTCTTCAACTGCCGGTCCGAATATACCTCCGCGTTCCGCGTCCCGATCAGCCGCAACTACTTCCTGGTGGCCGGAGTCGTCGCCGCGCAGGGTGTACACATTCTCGCTCTCTACACCCCCATCCTCCAGGATGTCCTCCGGGTACAGCCGGTCACCCTGATCGAGTGGCTCTCGCTCCTCGTCCTCGCGTCCTCGGTCGTGATCGTTATGGAGGTATATAAGGCTGTCAGGAAGCGCCGTCCCGGGGATCACCCGACCGGCACCGCACCGAAGACCCAGGCGATGTAGACCGCATAGCCGATGAGCAGGACGACCGACCAGGCCCTGACGAGCGCCGGCCGGGCGAAGAGGAGCGGGAGGATGGCGACCGTGAAGAGGAGGACCGCGATGATGTCAACCCATGAACCGATGGCCACCGGGGCGAGGAGGAGGGCTATCCCGAGGACCAGGAGGAGGTTGAATATGTTGCTCCCGAGTATGTTCCCCACCGATATGGCGCCCTCGTTCTTTATGGTGGCCACAAGGGACGTCGCGAGCTCGGGAAGCGATGTGCCGACGGCGACGATCGAGACGCCGATGACGAACGCCGGTATGGCGAAGGCCTCCGCGAGCGCGACGGCACCGTCGACGACAAGGTGCGCCCCGACGATGACGGCTACGAGGCCGGCGATGATGTAGAGAGCGTCGGCCCGTCCATGGGACTCGATATCGATATCCTTCTCCTCGCGCCCCGTCCGCACGAGAACGATAAGGATGCCGACGAAGAGGACGAGGAAGACCACCCCGGACAGGGCGTCGAGCGTACCCCTCAGGGCGAGCAGGACGAACGCCGCCGTCGCACCAAACATCAGCACCGTGTTCCGG
>JAAZIF010000093.1 GCA_012510335.1 Methanomicrobiales archaeon
ACCCATCTCCAGTGTGTAGGCGAGCCGGGTGAGGGCCCGCTCGATGAGTGAGCGGTCCTGGAAGATATACCCGATCCTTCCCTCGATCCCGGCCGAATTCCGGGAACCGGATATACTGCGCTTCATGGACAGAGGGATTATCCTACGACTTCCGCCTTCTCGATCCTGACCGGAACCCTCGGTTTATCGGAGGAGTCCGTCTTCACCTTCCCGATCTTATCGACGACATCCATCCCCTCGATAACCTCGCCGAAGACCGGGTGGGCGCTCGGGGTTCTCGGGTCATCCCAGTCGAGGTAGGTGTTGTCCACCAGGTTGATGAAGAACTGGCTGCCGCCGGTGTTCGGGCGGCCGGTGTTCGCCATCGCGAGCGTGCCCCGGCGGTTTGAGCGGCCCTTCACGAACTCATCGGTTATGTTGTAGCCGGGTCCGCCCGTCCCGGTGCCGGTGGGGTCGCCGCCCTGGATCATGAAGTTCTCGATGACCCGGTGGAAGATCGTGCCGTCGTAGAACCCGGATCTCACCAGTTTCTCAAAGTTCCCCGCGGTCACCGGCATATCGCCGTAGAGGCGGATCTTTATATCGCCCATGGTCGTATGCAGCACGACAGGGGGTGCGTTTTTGTCTGTCATATGAATACTTCTCCATAGAGTGTTGCTCGCCGTTGATACTTATCTCTGCGGGGTGGCTCCCCGGTGGGCACCAGTGTACGAGAACGGCGCCTGCCGGCCCGGATCTGGTCTCGCCACCGGGTTTGAGATGGGCCGGTATGATGTCAATGTTATAACCTAAACAATCACATTAAGTAAAAATGTTTTAATGTGAGGCGGCAGAAGTATACGTATGTACTCCGGCAGCGGGGGTCTCCCAATGAGCGATGGGATCCCGGTCTTCATCATCACCGGCGAGCAGGGCCAGTGCAAGACGACGTTTCTGCACCTGGTCCTCAGCCTCACCGTCGGGGCAAACGTCCGGATCAGGGGCGTTCTTGCTCCCGGTCATGTGCGGGACGGCAGGAGGTCGGGATTCACACTCATCGATCTTGCTACCGGCGAGCACGAGGAACTCTGTTCCATAGACCCTGATCCTGAATGTGAGATCCATGGCCGCTACTACTTCCGCCCCGAAGGGCTCGCCTTCGGCCGGAGCGCACTCGCCCCGCCCGACCCCCGGGAGACCGATCTCGTTGTCATCGATGAGGTAGGAAGGTTCGAACTCCAGGGCGCGGTCTGGGCTGACCGGATCGATAGGCTGGTCGCGCTCCCGCACCCTCCAATGATCTGGACGGTCCGGCGCCGGCTCCTCGATACGGTCATCCAGAACTGGGAGATCAAGAACCCGGTCGTTATCGATGTCAGGAAAGCAAGCGTGATGGCGACGGCAAGCGACGTCATGGACGCCGTCTGGGAGTGGCGGGAGGCGCAGACGACGTCGGGGTTCCCGATGCCTTCGCTCTCCGGAGCCCGCAGCCTCTGCGATCCCCCGGCGCTCGCAGGTGTTGCCGCCGGCGCCTGTCCGGATACCCCGATGATCCTCCGGAGACGCTACAGCCCGGAGTGGTGAGGGAGGATCCGCACCCGATCACCGGTGCCGTAATATCCCCCGGCGGATCCCGGAACTGCATACGCTTCCGCGGTATCCTCCTTTTTCATCCATTATGCATGCGGCCCCATGGGTCTCATGTAGCTTTTTTTGCTCCCGAATTCCGCATGAGTCCGGGCGGGAACCGGGGTTCTCTGCGTCACCGCCACGCCTGGAACAGGGTCTAACCCAAACCCTTTTATCAGTAAAGTAAATGTTATGTCATTTATATTACCATAAAATTAAATAAACATTGTATACAGAGTATGGTATGGACCGGTGCGATATATGACCCGCGGGGAGGGGCCAACCACAGAGACGGGGCAGGAGCCCGGGGGGGACGCCACGATCGATCCCCTGTGGGCTGTCTCCCGCGGTGTTGCATCGATCCCTGAGATCATCCGCCGGCTCATACCGGCGGAGAGAGCGATCTACCTCCTCCCGGTCGCCCTCTTCTTCTTCTCCCTCTTCTTCGGGAGATACATGATGGATCCGGCTGAGACCCTCCGGATCCTCATAATCGGCTCGGCAAACACACTCCTCGACTGGGCATCGTCCCTGCTCTCGGCACTCTCCGATCAGCAGATCATCCTCCCGTCCTTTGAGCAGACCTGGGGCGCATCGGAGCAGACGGTCATATTCCGGATAAGGCTCCCACGGGTGGCGGCGGCGATGCTCGTCGGGGGAGGGCTCTCGATCGCCGGCGCATCGTTCCAGGGCCTCTTCAGAAACCCCCTCGTCTCGCCGGATATCCTCGGTGTCTCCGCCGGCGCCGGGTTCGGGGCGGCGCTCGGGATCCTCGCATCCGGCGACCCCGGGGTCATACAGATCTCTGCATTCGTCTTTGGTATCATAGCGGTCTCGATCGCCTACTGCATAGGGCGGACCGTCGGCAGGGGCTCTACCCTTGTCCTCGTCCTCGGGGGGATCATCATCGGATCGCTCTTCTCCGCCTTCATATCGCTCACCAAATACGTCGCCGACCCCTACGACACACTGCCCGCTATCGTATTCTGGATGATGGGGAGCCTCTCCGCGGTCTCAAACGCCGATGTCCTCGCAGTCGGCCCGCCGATCATACTCGGGAGCCTCTGCCTCTTCCTCGTCAGGTGGCGGATCAACCTCCTAGCTGTAGGCGAGGAGGAGGCGCGGGCGCTCGGGGTGGACACGAAGAGGATGACCATGGTGCTCATCGTAGCCGCAACGGTCATCACCGCCTCGGCGGTCTGCATCAGCGGGATCATCGGCTGGGTGGG
>JAAZIF010000094.1 GCA_012510335.1 Methanomicrobiales archaeon
AACCTCTGGGTGAACCCGGAGACCACCTACGTGCGAGCAGCGGTCGACGGTGATTTGTGGATCCTGAGCCAGGAGGCGGCAGCGAAGCTTGCCCTGCAGGATCACGAGGTCGGGGTGGTGGAGGAGATCGCGGGGTCTGCGCTGATCGACCAGGTGGTCTCTCACCCACTCTGCGGTGAGATCCCCATCCTCCCGGCGTCGTTCGTGGATCCTGATATGGGGAGCGGGATCGTCATGAGTGTTCCCGCACACGCACCCTTCGATTACATCGCGCTCCGCGACCTGCAGCAGCAGGGGAGGTACACATCCATCGAACCGGTCCCGCTCATATCTGTCGAGGGCTACGGCAAGATCCCGGCAAAAGATGCAGTCGAGCGGGCGGGCATACTCGATCAGAATGACCCGGGGATGGAGGCCCTGACCCAGGAGGTCTACAATGCCGAGTTCTCCCGCGGGAAGGTATTTGATCGATACGGCGGGAGATCAGTGCGAGAGGCACGGGACGACGTTGCGGCGCTTATGATGGAGCGCTATGACTCCATCCCTATGTACGACTTTGATGGCCGCCAGGTGGTCTGCCGGTGCGGCGGCAGGGTCTTTGTGAAGATACTCCATGATCAGTGGTTCCTCGAGTACAGCGATCCGTACTGGAAGGAGCAGGTGAAGATCCTGCTCGGGGAGATGGCACTCGTCCCGCCCGAGGTCAGGGCCGAGTTTGACCGGACGGTCGACTGGCTGAAGGACTGGGCATGCACCCGGAGGGTGGGGCTTGGCACGAAACTCCCCTGGGATCCGACATGGATCATCGAACCCCTCTCGGACTCGACGGTCTACATGGCTTACTACACCATCGCCCACCGCCTGAAAGCAATACCGGCGGAGAAACTGACGCGGGAGGTCTTCGATTACATATTCTTCGGGGAGGGAGACCCGGATACTCTCGACCGCGAGACCCTCGATGGGCTCAGGAGTGAGTTCCTCTACTGGTATCCCTACGATTACCGGTTCTCGGCGAAGGATCTGATCTCAAACCACCTGACGTTCCAGCTCTTCCACCACAGGGCGGTCTTCCCGCCGGAACTGCAGCCAAAGGGTATGGTGATCTTCGGCATGGGTCTCCTGAACGGGGCGAAGATGTCCTCGAGCAAGGGGAACGTCTACCTGCTTGAGGATGCCCTGGAGGAGTTCGGTGCGGATACCGTCAGGATGTTCCTTGTCGGGAGTGCGGAGCCCTGGCAGGACTTTGACTGGCGCAACGAACTTGTCTCATCGACGAGGAGGCAGATCGAGAGGTTCTGGAACACGGTCAGGGAGGCGGGGCAGGCTGAGGGGATCTCATCCATTGACGCCTGGCTCGCAAGCAGGCTCCAGCGTCGTATCGAGAGCACCACAGCGGCATTTGATTCGTTCCAGACACGGCAGGCGCTCCAGGAGGCATTCTTCGGTGTAGAGGCTGACCTGAAGTGGTACCGCCGCCGCCTGCCTGAGGGTATGAACGGCGGGGCGGTGATGCGGGATCTCTGCCGCACCTGG
Organism: Methanomicrobiales archaeon; assembly: GCA_012510335.1. GTDB lineage: Archaea > Halobacteriota > Methanomicrobia > Methanomicrobiales > Methanoculleaceae > Methanoculleus. The sequence goes on from JAAZIF010000094.1 coordinate 1,534, forward strand.
GTGAGGCTGCTCGCGCCCATCATCCCATTCACCTGCGAGGCGCTCTGGAGCGATCTCGGTGAGAGCGGTATGGTCTCCTTCACACCCTGGCCGGATGTGGATGAGACCCGGATCGATCCGGTTATCGAGCTTGCCGAGGAACTCCTCGCAAGGACGGTCGAGGATATCGAGTCGATCTTAAAGCTCATACCGATTGAACCGAAGTCCATCAGCCTCTTCGTCGCTCCGGCCTGGAAACAGGAGGCATTCCGGATCATCGCGGCATCGGCTGACAGGACGAGGGTTATGGGGGAGGTCATGCAGAACGCGGATATGCGCAGGCGCGGCCGGGAGGCGACGGATGCGACGAAGCAGATCACAAAGCTCGTGCTTAAACTGCCGCCCGAACTCGTGCGGCAGCTCATGGCATCGCCCCTCGATGAACAGGCGGTCCTGGAGGGCGCCCGATCATTCCTGGAGCGTGAGTTCGGTGTGCCGGTGGCGGTCAAAGATGCCGGGGAGAGCATCCACCCGAAGGCATCAGGGGCCCTGCCCTTCAAACCGGCGATCGTTATAGAGTAGGAG
>JAAZIF010000095.1 GCA_012510335.1 Methanomicrobiales archaeon
CGGTTCGATGCTGACCGTCCGCTCCTCGGTGTAGTCGCCGTTCGGGCATGCGAGTTTCAGCCTCGCCCTCCTGAGCTTCTCCGAGAGGAGGAGGGTATCGACAGCGCCGATCTCAAGGTTCTTTCTGACGCTCTCCTCACCGTAGGAGGCTGCACCGTCATCTTTGACCAGCTCCTGGAGGAACCGGTTCATCACATTCTTCTCCTTGATGATATCGAGGTCTTTTAAGGCATCCGCTGCATTCTCGACGAGCTCGGAGAGCCCGGTCTCATTTGTGTAGGCAACGTCAAAAAGCCCGATGATACGCTTCTGGAGTTCGTGGTGGAGGTAGGTGCCGGCCTCGAACTCCTCCTTCGTCGGGGTCGGGCCGCCGATCAGCACACCCTTGAACCGCTCGAAGAAGTCCTTCTCGGCGAGGAATATGTCGCTCGCCCGGTCACCGACCTTCTTGTAGAACTCGTTGATGGCGATCAGCCGCAGTCGCTGGAAACGGACGCTCGACTGACCGCCCTTCCGTTGTTTGCCAGGAACCATCGATGTGACGCCGCTGACAGGTTCTATCCGGTTCCCGCGCAGGAATCCGATGTAGGCCTCCCTTCGATCGATGACGATCAGCCCGTAGACCTCCTTCTCGCCGAGCATCGCCTGCAGGGGCTCGAGCTCAAACGTCGAGCTGCAACGGTAGAGATAGATGTTGAGCGGTTCGGGGGGCTCGATTATCTCACAGTCGAGGCTCGTGCGGTCGCCACCGATGTTGACCGCCCCGCAGAAGACCGCCATACCGTTCTCCGGCGGGCGCTTATAGTATTTGAGGCGGGCGAGGATCGAGGATATGGCGCTCTGAACGTTTGTACGGGTCTGTTTGCTCTTGATGTTGGCGCACTGCCCGAACTCGTCGCGGAGCTGAGCGGTAACGTCGTGTATCTGCTTATCAGGGGGTATATAAAGTGTGATCAGCTCGGTACCGCTGCCTTCCTTCTCCGCAAGCCTCTCCAGTACCTTTTTAAATTCGTAGCGCTTTCGCGCGGTGTCTAACTCTTGCGTCTCTTCCATTGAATATTCACCAGGCTCGCCGAATGGCATCCGTCGAAGCTACTATATATCTCTCCGCAGGCGGCATAAATCTGCGCATATTCGCCGGCCCCAACCACCCCCTCACTGGAAGCACCGGCAGACAAGACAGATCGTCTTTGCATCGACGATCCGCCCGTCCGCGATCATCGCCGCGAGATCCCCGATCGGGGTGCGTACAACCTCGATCACCTCGTCATCGTCCATACTGTACCTGGACGATGGCGAGAGATCACTGGCAAGATAGAGCCAGATCCGTTCATCGGTGTAGCCGGGTGATGAGTATATCCAGCCCTTCGGGATGAGGGTCGCTGCCTTCATACCGGTCTCCTCGATCAGCTCACGTCTGGCGGTTTCGTGCGGTGCCTCCCCCTCATCGATGGTTCCCGCCGGCGCCTCGAGTATGTAATCGTCGATTGCGAACCGGTACTGCCTGATGAGGTAGCAGTCATCCCCCTCGACCGGGAGGATGGCGACCGCCCCGCCGGGGTGGACAACCACCCGCTCCTTCTTCCTCCCGTCCGGGAGGGTGATCTCCGTCTTTTCAACTGTAAGTCTTCCCATTCTACATGCTCCCTGGTTATTCCTCGTAATCGATCGGGTCGGGCACCCCCGCCGCGCGGAACGCCTCCCGGCGGTAGTGGCAGGAGGAGCAGACCCCGCATGCCCGGTCGCCCCCCTGGTAGCATGACCATGTCTCAGCGTAGGGGACGCCGAGCGCGAGCCCCACGCTGAGTATCTCAGCCTTCGTCATACCGATGAAGGGTGTCATGAGGGTGATCCGGGGGCCTGCAGCGGTACCGAGGTCGATCACCCTCTGAAAGGCCTCGATAAACTCCGGCCGGCAGTCGGGATACCCGGGGTAGTCGGCGGCCTGGACACCGATGAAGATCGCCTCCGCCCGGCGAGCCTCCGCGAGACTGGTCGCGATGGCGAGGAGATTTGCGTTCCGGAACGGAACGTATGTGTTCGGCATGGCTTCTCCCTCGCCGGTGTACTCCTCGATCGGGATCTCCGGATCGGTGAGGCTCGATGCCCCGATCACCCTGAAGTGCTCAAGGCCGATCTCGACGAACTCCACCGCATCGAGCATCCGGGCGATGGTCCGGGCGCACGATCGCTCTTTTGCCTCGGTCAGCTGACCGTATGTGAAGTGGAGCGCTATGATATCATAGCCCATATCCTTTGCGGCGTAAGCGAGCGTGGAAGAGTCCATGCCGCCCGAGAGGAGACATACCGCTTTCATTCACCTCACCCCGAGGATCTTGTGGAGCTGCATCTGAAACCGCACCGGGAGATCCTCCATGACGATATACTCCACTATGGCGCGGCAGTCAGACCCTTCGACCGGCGATATGAAAACCTCACCCCGGATCTCGCAGTGATCCATCACCCCCCGGGCGTAGAGGAGGTCGGCCTCATCCGCGACAACGAACTTGACGGAGTCGCGGGGCGTTATGTACTGGAGGAGAGAGAGATCGCTC
>JAAZIF010000096.1 GCA_012510335.1 Methanomicrobiales archaeon
ACGCATCCGTAAAATCCGGTGAACTGTTCTACTCGCCTGTTATTTTTGGTCATGTTCGCCTCCCCGGTGAGATGAACGCGGCGCAGCTTTCCGTAGTCTTCGTGAGATGCGTCACCAGTCTGAATTAGTAGAACCCATATATTATCAACGAGACACAAAGTTATACCTACGACCATGTTGATATAGTCTTATTAATTATTTCAAAAATCAATCGCCTTACTATAGAATAGACGACGCATCTCTTGAAACGATCATCTCTACCCTGGCGATTTATATAGGAAGTTTTAAATGCTAGCAGTTGTAATGTAGGGAGCGTTACGCCCCGCCCGGGGATCATATATATATAGGGGGCCGGCATGAACTGTGCCCCCCAGACCAGATGGTGGAATAAAGGACAGAGAGATACGGACATGGCAGAAGATACCCGCAAGCAGCAGCTCCTTGAGCTGTTCACGACCATCACAAACAAGAAGACAATCGTTGAGCCGATGAGGAAGGTCCACGGCACACTCCGGGATCGCGATGCTGTTGAGCGCGAGATCGCCTTGATCGTGCGTGAAATCCTTGATCAGGGCTATTTCAAGACAAAACTCACCCCGCGGCAGCTTGCAAAGCTCGTCGTTGCGTACTATGACGGCAAAAATGATACGGAGATCGCGAGGGCGCTCGGCGACGAGAAGCTGAGCAAGACCGTGGCGCGCGCACGGGTTCGCCTCAAACTCTTCAGGGATCTCGACTTCAAGATGCCGTTCGACCGCGAGCTGATGGTGAAGCTTCTCGAATCAGGGAAGATTATGAAGGAGATCAGCGAGGAACTGGATGTAAGTCCCTCCACACTCCGTGAGTACCGCCATGTGATTGAGCAGCAGGATGACACCACCCTGGATCCCTACCTTGAGAGGATCAGGGATGTGATGGAGGATCGCGACCTATCCGAACATATGACGCGTGGTGTCATCAACGACGGCCTGAGTGAGGCCATCGATGTCGCTGAAGCGATCGATATGGGAGAGTTCTGAACTTCCGGGTCCACCTGTTTACCGAACATTTTTCAATGAGCAGATCGATCTCTTCTCCATGAGGTTGACATGGCTTGGTCACGCATGTTTCTGTCTTGAGGGATCGCGGAAGGTTCTCATCGACCCTTTCATCCCCGAGGGTACGCTCCCGGTGGATCCTGATATCGTTGCAGTGACGCACGCCCATGCAGATCACCTGGGCATGACGGTGCAGCTCGGTAAGAGGACGGTCGCCATCAACGAGATAGCAAAGTACCTGGCAGCGAAGGGCATCTCCGCCGAACCCATGAACATAGGCGGTAGCATCACAGTGGATGGTGTCCGGTTTACGATGACTCCCGCTCTCCACTCATCATGGCTGGAGGATGAGGGCATGGGCTTTTACGGCGGCACCGCCGCGGGGTTCGTCATCGATATGGACGGCACCAGCGTCTACCATGCCGGTGATACGGCGCTCTTCTCTGATATGCAGCTTATCCGGGATCTCTACCGGCCGGATGTGGCGCTCCTCCCCATCGGCGGACGCTACACGATGGGGCCCGAGGAGGCGATGGTAGCGGCCCGGTACATCGGGGCAGAGCTCGTGATCCCTATGCATTATAACACCTTCCCTGCCATCGAGCAGGATGCAGGGAAATTCAAGCAGGCCATCGAGCGGACGACATCGATCAGGGTCCGTGTTCTCTCGCCGGGCGAGGGGATCGATATAGGCCCCGGGAGCACCGGAGAGTGAGGGCGAGCCTCTCCCTTCAGGGAATTGCAGGTGTTGGAATTAACCGCGTTTTCGCTCTCTCCGGATCTCTTTTTAGAAGATGCCCGGGATCCAGAATTTTGAGGGGGCGGGGCCTTACTTCGCTGCCGCTTATCCCTCGCCTTTCGCCTTTGCTGCGGCCCGGCCGATCCAGATCGTTGCGGCAACAGCGATTATCGTCACTACAATGGCATACACCAGCATCGCAGCGAGCGTACTTCGATCTCCAAAGAAGATCTTGAAGAGCTCCTGGATGGCTCCGTTCCACGCAAGAGCGGCAACAAGGCCGAATGCTGCCGTAATAAGAGCAGATATCTTCTCGATAACCTCTACCTTAAAAGACATACTGCACTGGTATGTGGAGCGGCGGATAAATGTATCGGCCATGACCTCTGTTTTGCCTCTGCAGGGAGATCTTTTCTACCGGCAGGGGTAGCGCATGACGGGGTTCCCCATGAGACCGGGGCAAAGGGTGAGGTTCTTTGAGGGGCACCTCCGGTGCCGTCGAGGATCGGTGCAGCAGGCTACTGCATCTCATGAGGCCGCTGCACCGGGCAGTGGCCGGCGGATCGATCCCGCAGGGATCCGGGGATAGCATGGATCGGTTCCGCCCCGGAGAGCGTCGCCGCGTGCAAAAAAAAGAAGGGGGTTCTTACTTGAAGATGTCGAAGATCTGGTCGTCGCCGGTAGCGGCAAGCCGCTTGCGCTCGGTATGCTCCTCGACAAGCGCAAGAACCGGGAGTTCCATATCCACACCCGGGGTGTGACCGAACATCTCCTGGAGGTCAACCTGCAGCGCATGCATGAAGAGCGAGTTCGGGATATCCATCGCGCAGTGTTCCTCGCACTGGCCACAGTTGATGCATGAATCGGCTATGTGAGCGTAGCGGATCAGGTGGAACATGAACGGTGGCGGGATCCGCCCGGGCTCGACCAGATAAGGCTTCTTCGTGCTGCACTCGACGCAGTAGCAGATCGGGCAGTTCTCGATGCAGGCGTAACACTTGATGCACCGGGAGGTGGCGTCCATGATCTTCTTCAGGCGATCCTTGCCCTCACCGAGCTCCTCGAAGTAGCGTTTTCGCCACTTGTCGCCGAGTTTCAGCATGGCCCCCTCGACCTTGCCGCGGATCTCGAGCGCCTTCGGAGGCACAGCACCGGTATTGACGACTCCGGCCGCGATAGCCGCATCGAGCAGGTTTGCGCCCTTCTCGGAGCAGACCTCGACGAACGTGGCATTGTCGGCCTTATCACCGATGACGCCCCAGTTTCCGCAGGCGAGATCGGCCTGGCGCGGAATCTTCATCTTGCACCGGCGGCAGTTTGACCGGCGACCGTATCCCTCATCCTCGAGGTCGTCCATCGAGATGCCCTTGTGCTGGCCATCCTTCGTCACGATGATGAACTGACCCTTATCGATCTCCTCCTTGACGACATCGTCAGGGTCGACCTCGAACTTATCAGCGATCATCTTCCGGGCGGTCACGGGGCTTACCGTACCGCCGCAGTTGAGGCCGATCATAAGGACGTTGTCCAGGTTGATCTGCTTGCGCTTCGCAAGTTCGTATATCCCCATCGCGTCGCAGCCCTTCACCGTCACGGCGATCTTCATGTTCTCGGCGCCATCAAGGTAGTTCTTGAAGAGCTTCGAGAGCAGGAGCGTCCCGCAGTGGAGTGAACCGGCAGTCTCCGCGATATCAGCGGGATCGGTGATAAGCACAGGCACGGCATCATAGATGTCCTGCCCCTTCTTGACCGCAAGAACAGCGTCCACCATGCCACTCTCGAGTGCATGCGTCAGCAGAGCGGTGACCGCTCCACCACACTCGCCCCTCTCCTGGCAGGCGGCGTCGGCTGCCCATGCGTAGACTGTGTCTCCTTTTGCTACCATCTTCAGGCCTCCGTAATCTTATCGACCCTTACAGAACAGGCCTTGAACTCCGGGATCTTTGCTATCGGGTCAAGGGCGTTGTGGGTCAGTATGTTTGCTGCACACTCGGCAAAGTGGAACGGCATGAACATGACACCCTTCATGATGTCAGGGGTCACCTTCGCCGGGGCTTCGATGGATCCACGGCGGGTGGTTACACGCACGATCTCCTTGTTCTGGATGCCGAGTTCTTCTGCATCCCCGGTGTTGATCTCGATCCAGCCAGTCGGAACCTCTGTGTCGAGAGTCTCGGACCGGCGGGTCATGCTGCCGGTGTGCCAGTGCCAGATGATACGCCCGGTCGTGAGCACGAACGGGTACTCCTCGTCGGGAACTTCCGCCGGCGGTTTCCACTCGAGCGGGGCAAAGACACCGATGCCGTCGGGGTGGGAGAACTTCTCACGGTGGAGGATCGGGGTTCCCGGGTGGTCCAGGGATGGGCAGGGCCAGTGAAGCGCCTCAGGCCGCTC
>JAAZIF010000097.1 GCA_012510335.1 Methanomicrobiales archaeon
GCCTCGTTGCCGCGCTGTGCAAGCTGCATCAGCGGCGTAAGGTAGGCAGTCGCGAGTTCCTTCTGCTCGTCGTTGCCCTTCAGCAGCAGATAGGCCATGACGGCGACGTTCCTGATCGCCTGAGGGCATGGGGGACACGACGGCAGGAAGAGATCGACATCGACCACCTCGCTTATGGGCACGTAAGCTTCGTGACCCGGCTGGTTCCACTGACCACCCCGACTGAACCGGGTGATGTTGCCGTAGGCCGCGCAGCCACCGTAGGCTACGAGTATCTTCGACTTCGCCCTTGCTTCCTTCAGTTCTTCTACCGAGATCTTGTCATTAAGACAGCACGATCCCTCGACCAGGCACACGTCCATCTCGGGCACGTGGCGCACATCGACCAGGGTCAGTGCATAGACCAGATCCGCGTAATCATCGAGCAGCTTGAATAGACCCTCGTAATTATCCGCAAGTGTCACGAGGCATCCAGTACATCCGCTCAGATGCAACTCACCTATAGATATCTTCTCAGCCACAGGCTTTTCCTCCTTTTGTATAACTTCCACCTTCTCTTCTCCAATCACATCAGAGGGCTTTACTGCAGGTTTTGCCTGCGGCGGAGCCGCTGCAGGCTTACTTTCCGGTCGCCTCACCGGTTTCTCCGGCGGTCTCTCCCGGCGCCCAAAGATGATTTCCTTGATGGTTGATAGCAGCCCCATACTCTACCCCAATCTTTTCCAGTACGATATGCACTGCTCTGGGAATGGCCCTCTCAACCTCCTCAGTGAGCCCTAGTTCAAACTCATTGGTAGTGACACGCTCTGGCTGGCATCCGATGATCGTGATATCGATTATGTCTTTCAGTCTCTGCAGCGGCTCCGAGAGATCCCATGAGTGGACATCCCGGTACGCACCCGGCGGCAGGTCTTCAGGTCGGAGGATCGTCACATCACCGGGTTTTGCGCCGAAATCGGCGGTATCGATGATGATCAGCTTCTTCACCGGCACCTCTGCATCTTCCATCAGGGTGAAGAGGAAGTGAGGGGCGCCAAGGCCGGCATCGATGACCTTGACGTTGTCGGGCAGTTGTAGCTTCTTGAGTACTTCCACGACTGCGGGGCCAAACCCGTCATCTCCGTAGAGGGGGTTGCCGCATCCTGCGATCACAATTTCACGGAATAGCATGCCTGGTTACGCTCACTGAATGAGTTTCTGGGCCACTAACCTCTTGTCTTCGTCGATGACCAGCATGTGCGTCGCACATGAGACGCAGGGGTCATACGCACGCACGATAACCTCCGCGATCCGCCAGGGTGCGCCTGTCAATGCACGGCTGCACGTCGGGAAGTTCCATGTGGTCGGGACGAGCAACGAGAAGTACTGGACCCTGCCGTCCTTGACACGGGTGAGATGGACGTCGGTCCCACGGGGAGCCTCGTTTGCAGCCCATCCGAGGGAGCCGTCGCCCTGCGGGATATCGTCTGCGAGCACGGGTCCGGAGGTGTTGAGCGCGTCCACGGCGTCGATGATGCCGTACATGGTCTCGGGGAACTCCATCTGGCGCGCGATCTGCAGGCCCATGGCTCCTCTCCCGTCGTAGTTCCTGAACTGGACCAGGCGCGCACGCGGCCCGACCTCAACAGGCTGGCCGTCGTAGAGCGGGACGCCTGTGCAGGCCTCCATCTGGGGCCAGGTCTTCGTCCCTACAGGTGTGGTACCGCCTATCGGGTAGTTCGGGTCAGCCTCGGTAACCTCCATCTCCCCCATATACCAGTCCCAGGGACGGACCTCGGTGAACCGCTCGGGGAACCAGGTCGGGTTCTCGTCGAGGCTCGAGCTGCCGTAGACCGGTGCTGTGGCCATGTAGCCCTGGTTGTGGTAGCCGAGATCGTCTGGGATGGGCACCTCAACACCGCCGACCATGGTGGTTCCGCGCGTCTGGAAGTCCTTGAATACCGAGATCATGAACTCCATGTGATCCCTGGCGAGAAGCCGGCCTTCTTTCGCGAGATCGTAGATCTTCGCCTTCGCGCGTGGGGTGATGTTTTTGTACATACCGCCGACGCGGGGGTTGCTCGGGTGGATGGCTTCTCCACCTACGATCTCACCGATGGTCTGGGCGATCTCACGGAGCCGCTGGATCCGGAGGGCAACGCTCCTGACCGGCTCTTCTTTGGTGAACGGGTTGATCTTCGTATCCGTCCCCGGGATATGCATGTCCGGTAGGGATAGAATGTTATGCAGGGCGTGGCTGTGCATCCTGTTTGCACACTGCAGGATGTAGCGCAGGAGTTTTGCGTCCTCAGGAACCTCGCACCCGATGGATGCCTCCATCGCCTCAACGCCCGCCAGGGTATGTGCGATAGGGCAGATGCCGCAGACGCGCGATGCAATCTTTGGAACCTGCTCCATCGTCTTGCCGATGGCGAGCTTCTCGACACCCCTCACCGGGGTGATGCTGAGCCAGTCTCCGCGCTCGATGATGCCTTCATCATTAACTTTTAGAACGAGCTTTGAGTGGCCTTCATGTCTCGTTGTTGGGGAAATCTCTACAACTTTCGACAAATGTATCGCCTCATTCCGATATTCTGTTGTTCTGAATGCTATACCGGTGTTACCACGCATTTTTGCACTGGAAACGTACACTGGTACGTCGAAGAGGAATATGATTAAAACAGAGTTTATAACTTTCGCTCGATATTGATCTGGATCTTATGAATTCCAGAACTCATATGAAGCATTGTTAAAATGGGTTGATAGTTTATTAATATGGATCGACCTGCTACAAAAATAGCAGGATTGTTCCTGGGTTATAACGCTCCCTCATCCATCTCCGCGACGAGTTCGGCTATCGTCGCCTTCCGTTCTGCGTATGCATCATGCTGGTGGATACTCTCCTCATTTGTCTGTTTTATGGTTATCACGGAATCTCCAGGGAGATATCGGAATTGCGCGATCACCTTGCGGGCCATCTCGCGGACACAGTCTTCAACGAACCGGGGGTTCTTGTGGGCCTCCATCACGACAAAACTCTCGTCACCCCGCTTGAGGAGTTCGTATATGCGCGCACTCATGGAGTCCTTCAGGATCTTTATGATCTTCTCAAGGCTGACGCGCTGGTCGTCGTCGGTCTCGACGCAGAGGAAACCCCGCCCGCGCTGGTTGTGCGTGGCCATCGGCACCTCGTTGAAGAATGCCTCGATCGTATCCTCCGCCACGCCGAGGTTCTCGAGTACGTGCAGAGCATGGTCCATCATGATATTCTGGGCGCATGGGCAGGCGGTCATCCCGGTCACTTCGGCGCCGATACTCTTCCTGATGATCGGGCTTCCATCGTTTCTCTGGGCAACCGCGCTTGCATGAACACTCACCACTTCATGGCAGCTGGTCTCACTGACCGGCGTCTCCCGCCGGATCATGAACTGGCTGTGCATCCGGACCTCGGTCCGCTCCGCGTACTCATGCCGGTCGAGGAGTTTCCGCGCTACCACACTGCAGAGCTCCTCGATCACCTTTACCTCCCCGTCGATGGCCTGCTGCAACACTTCGTCGATGACCTCGAAGTTGCGGGAGAGGTTTGCACCCTTGAGACTGCCCGGCAGGTCGACGAATACATCAAAGTTGGAGATGAAGATGACCGGCCGTTTGCCGGGGCGAGCAACTTCGACGAGTTTTTGAACGTTTTTTACACCCACCCTGGTCAGGTTGATACGAACCTCCGGCAGGCTGGACTGGACATCTGGCAGTTCCATCTCAAATCCTCAAATTTGTATATAGAGAATAAGGTTTCTCCTCATGGACTTTAAATAACTCTCCTGCGGCATGAGGATTTTTGATACAATGTTTATTATCTTTGCTGTCTAACCGGAGGTGAGTATATATGGTGCAGAAGTATTATGAGTCCGATGTTGACCCCGGCGTCCTGGAGGGCAGGACGATCGCGGTCATCGGTTACGGCTCCCAGGGTCGCGGGCAGGCGCTTAACCTGCGTGATTCGGGCTGCCATGTCATCATCGGCCTGCGGCCGGGTGGCAGCTGGCAGAGGGCTTCAGAGGATGGGTTTGAGGTCTATCCGGTGGCGGATGCGGTCAGGCGCGCTGATGTCGTCCAGATCCTCCTTCCCGACGAGACCCAGGGGGGTGTCTACCGCGCCGAGATCGGCCCGCATCTCAAGGAGAACGCCTGCCTGTCCTTCTCGCACGGGTTTAACATCCACTACGGGCAGATCGTCCCCCCGCCCACGATCGATGTCATCATGGTCGCCCCGAAAGGGCCCGGCCACATGGTCCGGCGGACATACGAGGAGGGGAAGGGTGTCCCGGCGCTCATCGCTGTCCACCAGAACCACACCGGGAGGGCGCACTCCATCGCGCTTGCCTATGCCCGGGGGATCGGTGCAACCCGCGCGGTGGTGCTCGAGACGACGTTTGCAGAGGAGACCGAGACCGATCTCTTCGGGGAGCAGGCGGTCCTCTGCGGCGGGGTGACATCGCTCATCAAGGCCGGGTTCGAGATCCTGGTGGGGGCCGGCTACTCCCCTGAGATGGCATACCTCGAGGTTCTGCACGAGATGAAGCTCATCGTCGACCTCATCTACGAGGGCGGGTTTACCGGGATGCGCGACTCGATCAGCAACACCGCCCAGTATGGTGACCTGACGCGCGGTCCGCGCGTCATAGGGCCGAAGACCCACGAGGCGATGCAGGAGATCCTCGCGGAGATCCAGAGCGGCGAGTTTGCGCGGGAGTGGATGCTTGAGAACATGGTCAACCGCCCGGTATTCTCCGCGCTGACGAAGGCAGGCGAGGAGCACCAGATCGAGCAGATCGGCCGGGAGATCCGTGGGTTCATGCCACAGTTCAAGAAATAATCTCTTCTCACTTTTTTCAAGACCTGATGCGATCCCGCATGCGGCCGGCGGCGTGGCAAAAATGGGCGGGTCGGTCAGGACCGCATCAACCGGGTCGTCGATGAGAGCGCCGTCTCAAGCTCCTCAGGCGCTATAACCACTGTCTCGCCCTTCAGCCTGAGTGTGAGGGCGCCGCCTCCAACACTGCCTATGAGACGGCACTCCACGCCGGCGAGGGCCGCCTCATCCCTTGATGCGACCAGGAACCGCCCATAGGTCTCAGAGAAGAGTTCCTCCAGTGGGTCGCCGGGGAGCGTGACGTCTGACTGCGGCGCGACCTTTGCGAGCGCCGCAAGGAGTCCGCCCACGGAGAGGTCGGTAGCGGATGTGAGTCTGCCTTCCCTGATGAGTTCGCGGACGACTGCAGCGGCTGCCGGGTCTGCCACCGCGGGCGCGCGGCCGCCGCACCCCGTGATGGCATCGAGGATTGAACCCCCGAAGTCGGGTTCTGTCGCCCCGATCAGGGCCAGTATATCCCCTTCCGCCGGCATCGTCCACTCCCGGACCTCTCCCCGCCCCACCATCCCGAGTGAGGGTGTGGGCTTGATCTGCGTCTTGAACTCGTCGCTCTCGTTGTAGAGCGATACATTGCCGCCGACGACCGGGATTGCCATCCTCCGCGCCGCATCACCGAGGCCGAGGACGCA
>JAAZIF010000098.1 GCA_012510335.1 Methanomicrobiales archaeon
ATGATCACCGGGAAGCTCGCCGCGCAGGTAGCCTCTGAGTGCGTATCCACGGGCGACTGCTCGAAGGCGGCTCTGATGCCATATGACACCGGGTGGCGCGCGTCCGGCATGGGTAAGTCCCTTGAGCGCAACTACAAGGTCAAGGAGTTCTTTATAGCCCTCGATGATAAGAGGTTTAACGTCCTCGCAGAATCGGTCGCGAGCGTCGGCCTCGCGGAGTTCTCTGTCTCGGCGCTCGTCAGGGAACTGATCAAGCGCAATCCAAAGATGCTATTCGAGCTCAAAGCACTCAGAGATGCATTACGCTGACCGTTTCAGCTGCCGATTGAGGGTCTTAAGCGTCTCATTCTCGGCCTCTTTTTTTGTGAAGACCGTTATGATGTCCCCCGGCCTGATGCGGACCGCACCACTCGGTATGATCAGGTCTCCCCCGGCACGCCGTATGGCGATGAAGACATAGTTCCGGACATCGAGTTCCCGGATCTCGTGATCGACGATCGGCGCCCCCCCCTCGGCGACTACCTCGAAGATGGTGCCCCCGGGGATCGAGGCGACCTGCTGGAGGTTCGGGCTCTTCGCCCAGTAGTAGAGCCGACTCGCCACCAGTTCGTCGGGGTTCTCGCTGATCCTCACCCCGACCTCGTTGAAGAGATCGGAGTGCTCCTTCTGGTTGACGATCGAGACGACGTTTCTGACATCGTAGCGCTTCGCGATCCAGCAGGTCATAAGGTTTACCGCATCATCGCTCGTGGTGGCGATCAGTGCGTCAGCCTGGTCGATCCCGGCATCCTCAAGCACCGACTTATCGGTCGAGTTCCCTATAACGGCAAGGACATCATAGTGCTCCAGGATCTCGCCCGCGCGCTCCTCGTTTCGGTCGATCACGACAACGGAATCGCCGGCCTCTACAGCGATCGCGGTCAGGCTGCGGCCGATCCCACCAAGGCCGACGATGATTGTGTACATTCCATCTGGAGTCAACCCCTGCCATTAAAATACATTGCGGAAAAAACAGGAGGATATGATCTGCGGGGTGGATGAGGCGGAGAAGGGTTCGGTTCTCGGGCCGATGGTGGTCGCCGCCCTCGCCTGCCGGGAGGAAGAGGATCTCGCATCCCTCCCCATCCGGGACTCAAAGGCCCTCCGGCCGGGACAGCGTGAGGCGATCTATGAGATCCTCCTCCGCGACTTTCCGGTATCAATCGTCACCATCGACGCCGCCGGGATCGATGAGGTTAGGAGCAGGATGAGCATGAACGATTGCGTGGCAGAGCTCCACGCAGAAGCGATCATGAAGCTCAGGCCCCGGTCGGCCTACGTGGACGCCTGCGACGTGAACGCAGAACGTTACGGACGGAGGGTCGCAGGCTGCCTCGACTTCCCCTGCGATATCACATCCCGGCACCGGGCTGACGCCCTCTACCGGATCGTCGGCGCGGCGAGCATCGTCGCGAAGGTCACCCGGGACCGGGCTATCCGGGCTCTCGATGATGAGTACGGGAATGTCGGGAGCGGCTATCCCTCCGATGCGGTGACGATCGAATTCCTCAGGAGGTATGTCAGGAACCACGGGAACCCGCCGCCCTGTGCCCGCCGGAGCTGGAAGACGGTGGCAAACCTCAGCCAGAGAACGATCGCGGACTACCAGCAGGAGATCACATTCGGCCCATAGCGTGAAAGATTATATGCCCCTTGCGCGCCAACCGTGAGTGATGAGCTGGCTCCAGGTACTTCTCCTCCTCATTCTGGCTTACACCCTGATCGCCATCTACATCCGTGACCGCGGGCTGTTTCCTGATCACATCATGTTCTTCGGCCCCATCATGGCGATCAAGACCGAGAAGGTCGGGTTCTTCGACTGGTTCCAGAAGTTCCGCCGGCCGCTCCGGGTCTATGCGACGCTCGGCGTCATAATGGTCGTGGCGGTCTCGGTATTCATGACCCTCGCCCTGATCCTCGCGGTCCCCCAGCTCCTGGCGCACACCCCTGAGCCGACCGGGATATATGACCCGAGAAACATACTCGCCATACCGGGGGTCAACCAGGCGATACCGATCACCGCGGCCGTCTTTGCCGGGCTTCTGCTCACGATCGTCATCCATGAGTTCGGCCACGCGATCCTCGCCCGGGTCGAGGATATGCGGGTACGGAGCATGGGGCTTCTCGTCGCCGTAATCCCCATAGGCGCGTTCGTCGAACCCGACGAGGAGGATGTCGAGGTTGCGAAGGGGATGCCGAAGATCCGGATGTTTGGCGCCGGCATAACAAACAACATCGTCGCCGGCCTCCTCTGCTTCGGGCTTATGTTCCTCCTCATGGGGATGGCGACACCCCTCCCGGTCCCGCTCGTCCAGGGCGTCTACAAGGACTTCCCGGCGGCCGATGCGGGGCTCCAGGGCTACTCGGTCATAACAGGAATAAACGGCGTCCCGGTTATGAGCCAGGATGATATAGCGGCGATCATGGACGGGACACGGCCCGGGGAGACGGTCACCCTGACGGCCGAGAAGGACGGGATCGGGAGAACGTATACCCTCACACTCGCCGAGTGGCCGGAGGCGCTCGATGGTGACCGGGACACCGGGTTCATGGGGGTCTACTACTATAGCGCGCCCCTGGTGAAGGAACATATCGGGAACGTCGCCGGTCTCGGCCTTCTCGCGCCGCTCTACCTGACTATAACCCCGATCGATGCCTTCATACAGGGCAACACCCAGCAGCTCGCGATCCTGCTCGCCGATACCCCGGAGCAGGTGGCCTGGGAGGAGCCGTTCCCCTTATTCTGGGGCGCGGTCCACCTCGCGTTCTGGCTCGGGTGGTTCAACCTGCTGGTCGGTATGTTCAACGCCATACCGATCGTGCCGCTAGACGGCGGTTACATAATGAAAGAGGGGGTTGAGCGGTTCTTCGAGCGGCTGGGATGGTCCCGGTACGCAAACCGGGTCGTCGCCTCGATCAGCGGGTTTGTAACGGTGATGCTGATCCTCCTCATCACGATGCCGATGATCGCCGCGGCGGTACGGTTCGTCATGACCGTGTCGTGATCCTTCTTCTCGCTGATGCGGTGCATTGGGCCGTTCACCCCTGTTTTTGGGAAGTGATAGCCTCGTGCGAAAAGCTTACGCCCGGGATTCAGGCTTCGCGAACCCCCGCTACATCACATGGACAATTGTTAGGGGAGACGCCTCCCCCTCCACAAGATCGTGCTGGTCTTTTCCGGGCGATCGGGACGTAGCATCATTTCCTGATCGCGCCCCGACCAGGCCATGCCCCCGCACCGTGAACGGGGCGCCGGATAGGACTTTGTGCCCTGGGTATATCAGAACCAGGCGTCGAGCGTCTTTTGCGCCGGCTTAACCGAGACCCTGGCAAGGGCAGCCCTGACCCGGTCTTCAGAGAAATCGTAGCGTCCGCAGAGCATATCCACGATCCCTTCGGTATCCGGCTTCCTCCACTCGAGGGCATAATCATCGGTGGCCGGCGGGCTCAGGAAGAACTCCTGGATCGGTCCGGGATCAAAGTCGGGCAGCTTCTTGGCGATCAGGGATTCAAACTCACCACTGCGAACAACCTTTAAGGCTGTCTTGCCGCCGACACCCCGTATCCCGGGGTTAAAATCGGTTCCCACCAGTATGCCGATCTCGACGAGCTGCTCCCGCGTGATGCCGAGGCAGTCGAGGAGAGAAGAGAGAACGATCCGCTCGGGGTTTACCGTGATCGTCCGACCCCGCGCCCTTCTCCGGCCGCTGACCGTGAGGTTGCGCACCAATACCGGGGAACCGAATAGGAGCGAGTCGTAGTCCTGCGAGACCGCGTAGGTGACGCTCCCGCTCCTGACCATATGAGCCGCCTGCGCTTCACCTTCGCTCGGAGCCTGCACTACCGGGATCCCGAGCAGCCCGAGGAGTTCATGGGACGACTCGATGATATGCCGGTCGATCCGGGTCGATGCGGTTGCCTGCTTATACGCCTCCTCCATATCCCCCTCTTTCAGCGCCGCCTTCCAGGCGTCATTGGCTCGATCACGGACCTCCCGCCGCTGTTCGATCGTCTCCTGCTTGAACTCCGGGGATTTTCCGTCAAAGACGAAGACCGGCCGGATACCCTTCTCAAGGAAGTTCGCCGTCCGGAAGAGGATGCCGGAGAGGTGCGAGGTGACCCGGCCCGCGCCGTTCATCAGCGGGGTGCCGTCGGGCTGCCTGATGATCGAGAGGAATTGGTAGAGCGCGTTATGGGCATCCACCGCGGCTGTGCCGGGAAGGTCGCCCCATGTCAGCGTCTCTTTGCAATCTATCAGAATATCGCGTATAGCAACGCCCATGCATACTTACTCATGAGAGAGAGGTCATGAATGTGGCGGTTCACCGGTACATACGCCGGGAGAGACCGTCAACGATCCCCTCGATCTGGCTTATCGTGTTATCATATCTGGCGCTCATTGCCTTTCCCATCTCCTCCATGTTCACGCGCATGGTACGTTCCCGCTGCACGACGCTCTGTTCAAGTCGCGTGACCTTTAACCCGAGTGATATGAGCAACCCCCCAAGGGAGAGCATCATGAGCGTCGCAGCAACTGCAATGAGCAGATCCTGCCAGAACCGCATCACCAGCACGACGGTGGAGACCACCATCACGATGGTGAGAACAATGTCGCCGATGAGTTCGCGAATCTCCATATTTTAAGATGATTGAGATGCATTAATTAACCTACCTAAAGTGAATGGAATTTTTTATGATAAAGATACGCGACTGGCTGCCGCTTCTCGGGATGCCCCTGATGCTCTTCTCTGTCCAGGTAATCGCTATCATCCTCGTCATGCCCATGCGGGCGGCGGGTCTTGTGGCATTCGAAGACCCCGAGTCGGTTGCAAATCCCCTGATTTTTATAGGGATGCTGCTCATCTTCACGCTGGTGCTGCTCGCCCTGATCCGGATAGGAGGGCGGCGCTTCATCACCCTCTTCATCGGCTTTGCCATATTCATGACATTCCTCTACATATTTGGCGCGCTCTTCACCCTCGTGCCCGGCGCGGCCGGCACTGCCGCCATAGGGACGGTCATCGCCGCCGGGGCGGCGACCGCGCTCCTCTACATCTACCCTGAGTGGTACGTCATCGACGTCCTCGGCGTGCTGATATCGGCCGGCATCGCATCCATATTCGGTATATCCCTCGCCATCCTGCCGGTACTCGTGCTTCTCGTGCTGCTCGCGGTCTACGACGCCATATCGGTTTACCGGACAAAACATATGATAACGCTCGCTGAAGGCGTCCTCGAAGCAAAGGCACCGATCATGGTCGTGGTTCCGAAGAGTACGGACTACTCGTTCCGCAAAGATACGCTCAACATGGGTGAAGGGGAGGAACGCGGCGCGTTTGTCATGGGCATGGGCGACCTGATCATGCCCTCCATACTCGTGGCATCGTCGCACGTCTTCGTGGACGCGCCCGCAGTCCTCGGGCCCCTCTCCGCACCGACGCTCGGCGCTATGGCGGGATCGATGGCAGGGCTTGCCCTGCTCCTCCACTTCGTCAATAAGGGTAAACCCCAGGCGGGTCTCCCGCCCCTGAACGGGGGTGCTATTCTGGGGTTTTTGATCGGGGCGGCTCTTGCAGGCTCGTATGCCTGGTGCTCTCTCTGTATCTGAGAAGCAGGCCGAGCACCTCCTCCACCCCCTCCCCGGTGAGCGTGGAGACCGCCGGGTAGCCCTCGATCCTCCTTATATCAGCCTTGTTTATGACCGCCACCACCGGGACATCGACGAGCCCCCGGATCTCGTCCAGGAGCGCGATCTGATCATCGAGCAGATACCCGCAGTGTTCGCTCGCATCGAGCATGAAGAGCACGACGTCGGCCGCGTTGACTATGGCGCTCACCGCCTGCCGCTCGATGGGGTTCCTCTCATCCGCCGGGCGATCGAGGACGCCGGGGGTATCTATGAACTGGATCCGCTCTCCCCTCCCGAGATCGCGGTGGCCGACGATGACCCCTTTCGTGGTGAAGGGGTAGGTGGCGATCTCCGGCTCTGCCGTGGAGACGAGCCTTATAAACGACGATTTCCCGACGTTCGGGTATCCCGCCACCACCACGGTGAACTCATCCTCGCTCACGTGCGGGAGCTTTCTGAGGATGTTCCGGGCTTCGTTGAGGAATACGAGGTCTTTATCGACCTGGTGGACAACGGAGGCGATACGGGCGACGGCCTGGCGGCGGAGGTTATCCGTATCGGCCGCCCGGCGCATGCTACGGGCGTAGCCGGAACCGATGGCCCGGACCCGGTCCGCCGCCCATGTGACGGCGCCGAGGGACTTTTTCAACCGGTCGAGCGAGACGAGTATATCGGCCATCTCCCTGTAGAAGGGGGGGAGGCGCTCGAAACTCGGGAACGCGCTGACCACACTCTTCAGCTTATCGTGGATGGCGCTTGAGGCCGCTCTAACGAACTCCTCGTTTGCGCGATCGACGTTTGTCTTGAGTTTCTTCTTTGCCGCCGCCCTGCGGAGACTGCGGTCGAGCAGTTCATCAGCCGTAGGAACGGTCGGGACGGTTTCAAACTCCACTGCACGCACAACCTAATGTATATAAACAACCTATTATGACTGATTAATATGGATCTCTCCCCGATTCAGAAGGATATCCTTATTACCCTGATTACCCTGTACCATCAGGCCTCCCATTCTATAAAAGGTGAGGAGATTGCGGATGTGTTGAAGCGAAACCCCGGCACCGTCCGCAATCAGATGCAGGCATTAAAGGCACTCGGGCTTGTAGATGGTATTCCAGGCCCAAAAGGTGGTTACAGTCCGACCGCACGCGCATACAAGGAGCTGAACCTCGCTGACCTTGAGCACCAGTCAGAGGTGCCGATCCTCCGCGATGGTGAGAAGGTGAAAGGCGTCCGTGTTGCCGAGCTCAATTTTACAACACTCTGCCACCCCGATCTCTGCCACGCCATGGTCACGATAATCGGGAGCGTGAAACTTTTCAGGGTGGGGGATATGGTCTCGATCGGGCCCACACCGGTGAATAAACTCCTCGTCCGGGGAGAGGTCTTCGGTATGGACGAGAACCGGCAGATGCTCCTTATCAGTGTGTCAGAGATGATATCCCTGCCGAAACAGACGATCGAGCACTACATGAGCACCCCGCTACTTACCCTGCCACCGGACGCCACCCTCCGCGATGCGATCCACCTCTTCAACACGCATCATATTCATGGGGCGCCGGTGATGCATGATAACCGCCTGCAGGGTATCGTGACGTTGAGCGACGTCGCCCGGGGCCTGGATGAGGGATTGGCGCTGGATGCGCCCATCACAGGGATCATGACCACCGATGTGGTGGAGGCGCCGCCATCGATCCGGCTCTATGAGCTTGTGGGGCGGTTTAAGGAACGCGAGATAGGGAGGCTGGTAGTTGTCGATAACGGCAAGCCGATCGGGATCGTTACACAGACTGATATAATCCGTGTCTTTCCCTCACTTTGATACCCTCACCGCTCTGAATTTCTCGCTTCAACCCCTCTATGACGGATAAGTATTTATATGAGAATACCCATGGTGCTTCTGTAAAACGAGCTCTGCTTGAGATTGCATTTCACAGAGCTCAATGAAAAGGGGGATATGAGATCATGACTGATATACCACTGGCGCCTGTTGGCAGAATCGTGAAGAAATCAGGTGCGGAACGGGTGAGTTCCGACGCCAATGAAGAGCTCGCAAAACTGATGGAGCAGTATGCATCAAGGATCGCAAAAGAGGCGATCAAACTTGCAGGTCATGCCGGCAGAAAGACGGTTAAGGCAACCGATGTCCGGATGGCCGCGGAGACCTTGAAATAAACCAACTCTAATCTCCTTCTTTTGAAGACTGTGTTTTGCCGGCCGATGCGCAGGGGGAAAATCAGGTGTGGGGGTAGAAACAGCCCGCCATGGACGATCTCCCCCAAACACAGGAGATTCACCCGAACCGCTTCGGATCGGTCTCAACATCGATGATGACCGGCGTGTTCATCGCAAGCGCCTCCCTGACCGCCCCGGCGAGTTCCCGTGGTTGGGTCACGCGGATCCCGGTGGCGCCACAGGCCCGGGCAAACGCCGCGAAGTCTGGATTCGTGAGGTCGATCCCGTAGGGTGGGTAGTGTTCCTCCCTCTGCTCCTCCCGGATCATGGCAAGTTCGTGGTTGTTCAGGACTATTACGGTCACCGGGAGATTGTACTTGACCGTCGTGACGAAGTCTGCCATGACCATGGAGAACCCGCCGTCCCCGGTGATGCAGACGACGGTCTTCTCAGGGTAGGCCAGTCTGGCAGCGATCGCCCCGGGGAGCGCAAACCCCATCGCCCCGAGATAACCCGACATGGCAAACCGCTGCCTCTTCATCCGGAAGTTCCGTCCAAACCACCACTGGTTATCACCGACGTCGATGGATATGACCGCATCCTCCGGCAGGATCTCAGAGAGAACCTTCATTATGTAGGGTGGGCGGATCGGGGTTGCCCCGGGGTCTGCCTCCCGATCGAGCCGGTCAAACCACTCCCGTTTCTTGTCCGCGAGCCACTGCCTGCCCTCCTTATCCTCCCGCGCCCGGACCTGTTCAGCGATCCGGGGGAGGGCAACGGCGCAGTCGCCAAAGACCCCCGCCACGAGCGGGTGTTTCCCGAGCTGGAGCGGGTCGATGTCGATCTGGATGGCCCGCTTGCCCGGCGGTATACCGGTGTGACCGGAGAAACTCGCGCCACAGGCGATCACGAGGTCCGATTTCAGGACGAGCATCAGGGCATGGGGCGTCCCGAGATCCCCATGCACCCCGGCGAGCCATTCGTTGTCGTCGGGGAGGATGCCCTTTGCGCGGAGGGTGGTGACGATAGGCGCCTGGATCTTTGCTGCGAGATCCAGAACCGCCCCGGCCGCATGCATGGCCCCGAACCCCGCGAGGATAACCGGGCGTTCGGCACCGTCTATCGCCTCCACCGCTGCCCTGATGGCCTCATCGGTCGGAGCGGCGCTGACTGACGGAATACAGGTCTCGCGCTCGCAGTGGGCCGGATCGAGGGGGGCTGCCTGTATATCGTTCGGGATCGAGAGCTGGGCGACGCCGCGGCCGGCGGTGGCGTAGCGCAACGCGCGGGTGAGGAGCCTGACCGCCATCGCCGGATCGGCGACGGTGCTATTGAATACCGTGATGGGCCGGAAAAAAGCATCCTGGTCGATCTCCTGGATACCGCCGGGGCCACCATACTGCATCTTCACCTGCCCGTTGAGCGATATCACGCTCGACCGGTCCTCTTTTGCGTCGTAGAGCCCGGTGGCGAGGTTTGTTGCTCCCGGTCCGGCGATTGTCAGGCAGACCGCTATCTTTCCCGTGAACTTGTTGTAGGCTGATGCCGCCATCGCAGCGGTCTCCTCGTGCCG
>JAAZIF010000099.1 GCA_012510335.1 Methanomicrobiales archaeon
ACCGTTGCCTCCATGATCCTGAGCGCTTCCCTGTAGTCGGATCGGGAGACGAAGGGGAGCATATGGTCGGCCATGGAGTAAGAACCCATCCCGCCGGTGTTCGGCCCGACATCCCCCTCGTAGGCCCGTTTGTGATCCTGCACGAGCGGCATGGGCACCAGGTGTTCGCCATCGACGAACGCCTGGAGGGTGAACTCCTCCCCGAACAACCGTTCCTCCAGGACGACGTCGCCACCGATCTGCCTGATGTACTCGATCGCTCCTGGTGCATCGACGTGCTCGCCCATGATCCGCACACCCTTCCCCCCGGTGAGCCCGATGGGTTTGATCGCAAGGTCTCCGTCACGGGCCTCGATGAACCGTCGCGCCTCCTCCGGGTCATGGCAGATGCGGTACTCCGGGCAGCCTGCGATGTTGTGCCGCTCCATCAGGCGACGGCAGAATGCTTTATCTGTCTCGATCCGGGCCGCCGCGCGGCCCGGGCCCACGCAGGGTATCCCCGCCGCCTCAAGATGATCGACGATGCCTGCTTCAAGAGGAGCCTCCGGTCCTATGACGGCAGCATCAAGCTCGTTTTTGGTGGCAAATCTCACAATCTCCGGAACATGAGTGATCCTCTCCAGGAGCACCCGCCCTGCGAGCCGGGCTATCCCGGGGTTCTTTCGTGGCATGACAGAGTATATTCTCACGCCGCTGTTGCAGGAGAGCGCCCTGGTGATCGCATGCTCCCTGCCACCACCACCTACAACGAGAACTTTCATATCCATCTATTTGCTCGCTCTTAAAAAATGCTTATCCGTTCAACAGCTCGCTGACCCGCACAAGTGCAGAGAGGGAAGCGCCTTTCTTTGCCAGCGTCTCACCCGCGCCCACCTCCCGGTCTACGACGGTAACCACCTGATCGACATGTGCGCCCGCTACACGTAGCGCCTCAATACCATAGAGGGCGCTTCCCCCGGACGTGGTAACATCCTCGACCAGCAGCACATCCCTGCTGTTCACGTCGCCGATGATCGTCCCGGATTTGCCGTGGCCTTTCTCCTCTTTTCTGATGATCGCATACGGCCGGCCGCTCGCAAGCGAGACGGCGACGGCGATCGGCACGGCGCCGACCGCCACCCCGGCCACCATATCAAAATCCCAGCCCCCGGAAATGGCTTTTCCTATCGCCGCAAGGACGACGGGGTTTGTGGTTGCAGCCTTGATATCGATGTAGTAGGAACTCCGGGCTCCCGATGCGAGGAGAAAATCCCCGAACTCGATAGCCCCGCTCTCAAGCAGCAATGTTGCAATTGGGTTTACCATGGTACTTCTTTAACTCCTATATAGTAGCCGATAATATTCACCGCCCGGTGGAGAAGAGGTGTTACGATGACGATCCAGGCCGCAATGGGTAATGTAATATTCTCAAAGAACCACAAGGGATAAGCCAGGAGAATGAGCAGGAAGGAACCGATAACCAGGTCATACTGGTCAGCCAGGAACCAGGACTCACCCCTCTCCTTACCGAGTCTCCGCTTTAAGAAACTCTTTGCGAGGTCGCCGAGGAGTGCGCCTGTTGCAAGCAGCGTAACAGAGAGGAGGGTCTGCTGTGGGAGTGCGGCCAGGTTAAACGATGACCGGGCCCAGATCTCGATGAGACCTGCAAGTATACCGCAGAGGGCGCCGGCGAAGAATCCTCTGTATGTCTTGCCGTCGCCAAATATCCTTCTGCCGTCACTGAAGACCCTGCCGGAATCGATGGGTGTCCCGCCGCCGAAGACTGCGGCCGCTGAGTTCGGTACGTATGCCGGAATCATAATCCAGAGCGCCGCCAGAAGCGAAAAGATCCATTGCCCGATGGCAGTATCCTTAAGTATCAATACTTAGTACAATCAGTAAATATAAAGATTAAGATATCGAAGCATGAGATACGAACGAATAATGGGCAAGGGTGAGAGAATGTTGATTAAAAAGACAAAAAGCCTCTGTCCCACATGCGGCAACGTGCTCGATGCCGATGTCGTCGAGGAGGGGGGAGAGGTCTGGCTGGTCCGTACCTGCCCTGATCACGGCACCTACCGCGGACTTTACTGGTCGGATGCCGAGATGTATCGAAGGTTTGATGCCTACGAGAGCATCGGGGGCGGGATCCTGAACCCTCAGACGACTGTTTCATCGGCCGGATGCCCGAATGACTGCGGCATCTGTCCGAATCACAGATCAACGACGCTGCTTGCCAATATCGACCTGACGAACCGGTGTAACCTCGATTGTGATTTCTGTTTTGCGAACGCCCGGGCATGCGGCTACGTCTATGAACCGACCTTTGATCAGGTTGTCAAGATGATGCGCATGCTGCGCGAGGAAAAACCTGTGCCGGCTCCCGCCGTCCAGTTCTCGGGGGGTGAACCGACGATGCGCGACGATCTTCCCGAGATCATCAGGAAGGCGAGGGAGCTCGGGCTGACCCAGGTGCAGGTTGCGACAAACGGTATCAGGATCGCACAGCATCCCGACTATATCGCAGAGCTCAAGGAGGCCGGGCTCTCAACCGTCTACCTACACTTTGATGGGGTTACCCGGGAGACCAACTCAAAGCTCGCCAGCGACCTGCGGGCCATAGAGAACTGCGAGAAGACCGGCATGGGGGTGGTGCTGGTGCCCACGGTAATCAACGGCAGGAACGATCACGAGGTGGGCGCTATCATCAGGTATGCCGCAGAACACATCGAGACCATCCGGGGCGTAAACTTCCAGCCGGTGGCGTTCACGGGGGCTGCAAGCGAGGACAATGTCAGGGAAGAGCGCATAACCATACCAGGGCTTGCAGATCGGATCGAAGAACAGACTGACGGTATAATCAAGAAAGATTACTTCTACCCGGTGCCCTGTGTTGTCCCGATCTCAAGACTGGTCGAGGCCTATACGGGCAAACCCCAGGTTACGTTCACCACGCACCAGCACTGCGGTGCTGCGACCTACGTCTTTGTAACCGATGAGGGGATGATCCCGATCAACGAGATGGTGGATGTTGACGCCTTCTTTGAGTCGATCGAGAAGATGGCAGCAAAACTCGCGAAGGGTGGATCGATCAACAAATATATGACGCTTGTCGAGGGTGTCAGGGATCTCTACACCTCCACGAGGAGGCGGGAGCAGAAGAATACGGCGGAGTTCCTGAAACTGATAGGAAAGGCCCTTCTCCTGCAGAACTTCGAGGCCTTGCGTGATTTCCACTGGAACGCCCTCTTCGTTGGCACCATGCATTTCATGGACGCTTATAACTACGACCTTTCCCGGGTGCAGCGATGCTGTATCCACTACGCGACTCCCGACGGTCGCCTGATCCCGTTCTGCACCTATAACAGCGGTCCCGTCTACCGGGAGAAGGTCTGGAAAGCATTCGCTCAAACCCTGACGAACGAGTGAGAGTCCATATGTGCTGGCTGCGGGGATCCTCGTCAGCGTAATCGGGGGAGTTTACGGTGCCGCTCACGGAAACGGGAGTTTATACCCCTCGCTCCCCTGGACGGCGAGCGCGGCGATGGCGAGATCCTGTATGGCAAGCCCCGTGGAGTCGAATATCGTGATGGCGTCCAGGGATGACCGCCCCTTCTTCCCGGTGACGACCTCGCCGAGGGTTCCTGTCAGTCGATCGGGGTCGTAGCGGCCTGTGCTTACCGGCACGTTGATCTCACCTGAATGGATAGCCTGGCTGCGATCGTCGACGAATACTTCTGCCTCTTGCAGTAGCACAGGATCCAGTTCCTGCTTTCCGGGTGCATCGGCGCCAATCGCGTTGATGTGTGTCCCGTCATGGATCCATTCCGCCATGATGAGCGGTGTTATAGACGGCGTCGCTGTGGTCAGCACATCACAGTCACAGGCGTGTTCAATAGATACGCTCCGGGCGTTGTATTCCTCGTAACGTGCTGCAAACGCCTCTGCGTGCTTCTCTGTCCTGCTCCAGACCCGGATCTCCTCGACCGCGAGCGCCGCAATCGTCGCCTCTACCAGCGCTTCACTCTGCCTCCCGGCCCCTATGACACCGAGGGCGATGGTTTGCCGGGGCGCGAGGTATCTTGCCGCCACAGCACCCGCCGCCCCGGTGCGCATAGCCGTAAGTTCGGTGGAGTTGATGATTGCCTTCGGGGCGCCGGTCTCCACATCGATGAAGACGGTGAGCGCCATGACTGTAGGAAGACCCCGGGCGCGGTTATGTGGGTTGACGTTGACGATCTTGACCCCCGCAAGCCCGAGCTCTGGGAGGTATGCAGGCATAGTCCGGAAGTCCCCGCTCCCAACAAGCTCCACGTAGACCTTCGGTGGCATCCGGGCATCCCCTCTTCCATGCTCCGCAAACACCGCCTCAATAACCCTGTTCACCTCGGTGTAGGGCGGATATCCGGAATGGACCGGGTAGTAAATCATGTGTTGATCATCCCTGTAGGTAGAGTACGGGTACAGGTATACATGCACCGTATCTCCGGTCCACCGGAGGGATTAACCTGCTGGTGCAAGGGGGGGCAGAGCCTGGAGCGCGGAGGAGCCTTTGAGGGGGCAACAGGAGATCGCCATAATATGGGTATGGTTTGATTACCCCTGCAGATGAACGCGCTCCCCTTCCCCGATCCTATCCGGATCGCTCCTGCTTTTGCGATCGGCAGTACCGCTTCTGCCGGCGCGTACAGAATAATATTGATTTTAGTCCGCCTCATGCCAAGAATTTATTTAGAAGCATTTATGGTTAGCATGTTAAATTCTTCATAACGCAGATGCCCGGCAAACGCAACCGACCTGTATGGGTAGAGGTCCGCGATCCCCCTGAAGAAGTCAAAATGCAGTCGCAAAACCCGGCGCCCCACCTGAGCAGCGGGCCGTATGACCGACCTGCGGGGGCGGTGTGCCGGCAGAGCCCTCCGGGGCAGATGATACTGGGGCACGGGATGCTGTATTAGGGATCGATCGTCTCTTCCTACAAAGCGCTCGCCGGTGACCATCAGGGATGAGCGCGCGCTCTCACATACGCACGCCACACTACTGATGGTTGCCCTCACCATCATCCTCGCCGCCCTCCTCCTGCTGATCCTGCTCGGGATGATACCCTCCTGGTCGTGGGCAAAGCCCGCGCAACCGCCGATCATCATCACCGATGTCATCCATACCAGCGCTGAGACAGGGAAGCTGACGCATGCAAGCAGGGTCTTTCTCCTGAACAACGGGAGCGTGTCCTACATGAACGACGACCTGAAGGCAGTCTTTTACAAAAACGACCAACCGATTGTGACCGTCGAGACCCTGAACGGTCATCTCCTCATCAACTCGCATCACTATGGAGTGCGGTATATCAAGGGCGAGGGCTGCCGCACCCGGTACTGGAACCCGGGCGAGGAGATGGAGGTGGATCTCTCTGATGGCACCATAAATCCGGGCGCGAAGGTTGCTGTGAAGATCATAGATAAAAAGACAGGGAAGGTGATCTCAAAGCATGAGGTGGTGGCGTGAGGGAGCGGATCCATATACCATCTATTTTTCATCAGCACGCTCCTAAACATTTTATGTTCAAAACGCTGCTTGTGGCGGTCGATGGGTCTCTGATCAGCCGCCAGGCGCTCGAAGAGGCGCTGGGCGTCGCCCGCGCCATGCAGGCATCCATGCATGCCGTACATGTCATCCAGACCGACGTATACCCGGCGATGATCCCGGGCAGCTTCGAGCCCCCGGACATCGCCCGGCAGGCTGTCCTTGACTCGCTCGAACGGGAGGCTGACGAGATCCTTGCAGATACGGAGCGACAGGCTGCCGCTGTCGGTATCCATATAACCCTGCACAAACGCTTGGGCCACCCTGGAGCGGAGATCACCGCGCTGGCAAAGGAACTTGCCGCAGACCTGACAGTGGTCGGATCGCACGGCAGGGGCCGCCTCGATCGCCTCTTCCTCGGGAGCGTCAGTTCCTACGTCGTCGATAACGCGAGATCGACGGTCATGGTTGTCAGGGCGCGGCCGACCGCACAAGACCGCGAGCGATGAGGCGCGCCACCCTTACCGGTTCCGGCACCCTCCCCTCGTACGTAAAGTCGTTGCAGAGCCTCTCCGCATCCTCCTGCGAGAGGCCGTAAGGGCGGATGAAGAGATCGTAGCCTGTGTGGAGCCTGACGGGAATCCGGTCGCCTAGCCGCTGGTATGCCGCGAGCCTCCCGGCATCCCCGGGGAAGTGGCGGCTGATATCCTCTTCGAGCCCCTCAGACCCCTCGTATGTGGTGACGATGACCGGAAGACCTGTAGCGTCCTGCACCGCCTCCGGGTCGATTACGTTGTACCAGGCGATGACGCATCCGCTGATCATCATGAGGTTGATGTCCCGGCGCCCAAGACGGCTGAAGAGCCGGATTATTGCATCGGTTGCATCTGACCCCCCCACGGTCACCCGCGCGAATGCCGCCCCGTCGATCAGGAGATCCTTTCGCATGACGATGCCGGCGAGGGTGGACTCTTCCCGACCGGAGTAGCTCTCAGCGATACCAAGAACCCGGAGCCCGGGTTTGGCTACATGCATACGAAGCCCTTATGTCTCCCGATCGAATAATAGTTATACCCATGAAGATCGAGCGAGATGAGGTCTGCATCTTCATCCCCACTCTTAACGAGGCTCCGACGATCGGCGATCTGGTCAGGGAGTTTCAGGATCGGGGTTTTAAGAATATCTTCGTCATGGACGGAAACAGCACCGACGGCACCCCTGATATAGCACTGGCCGCAGGGGCGACCGTCCGGACGCAGACCGGAAAAGGGAAGGGTAACGCCATCATCGA
The DNA here is from genome assembly GCA_012510335.1 of Methanomicrobiales archaeon. Classification (GTDB taxonomy): domain Archaea; phylum Halobacteriota; class Methanomicrobia; order Methanomicrobiales; family Methanoculleaceae; genus Methanoculleus. Next base: position 6,797 of record JAAZIF010000099.1, read on the forward strand.
GGCCGTTGAGGCCATCGACAGGCCTTTTGTGCTTATGCTCGATGGTGACGGCACCTACTCTCCCGATGATGCTGAGAAGATGCTCGATCCGCTCGCCCTCGGGTTTGACCATGTCATAGGCAACCGCCTCACAGACCCGGATGCCGGGGCGTTCACCCGGCTAAATCTCCTGGGCAACCAGATCCTCAACCTGACGTTCAAGATCGCCCACGGGAGAGACCTCCACGATATCCTCTCCGGCTACCGTGCCTTTACCCTCCGCTCGATCAGGCAGATGACCCTCAAAGAGGCGGGGTTTGAGATCGAGACCGAGATGGCGGTCGAGGCTGTGAGGAACGGGCAGCGGATCACGGTCGTCCCGGTCCGGTATCTCTCAAGACCCGGCACGGTCACCAAACTGGACCCTTTTCAGGATGGTGTGAGGATATTCTCGACCATATACCGCCTGGCAAAGATGAACAACCCTATCTTTTACTTCGGGATCATAGGGCTCTTAATATCGCTCGCAGGAGGCATCACCGGCGTATACGTTGTCCTCGAATGGCTCAAGAACATCGAACACCTGCCGCTCACCATCCTCACTGTCCTCCTGATCACGATAGGCTTTCAGATCTTCATGTTCGGCGTTATCAGTGACATGCTTCTCGGGTTTCACCGCGAGATCATACACCAGATCGAGCAGTTATACAACCCGCCCAGGCCTCCCCGATAGGAGCAGAACCCGGCAGGAGTGTTCTACGATCGAGGTGTAGATGTACGCCTCATCGAGTGTTTTGCCGGCGGCAACCGTCCCGTGGCCGCGGATGATGGCGATACGGCTGCCGCGAAGTGCCTCTGCAGCGTTCCGGGCAACCTCATCGGTTCCCGGCTCCCCCCCGATTACCGGGATCTCCGGGCAGAGGATCCCGCCTTCGCTGTCGATCGGCCGGATCAGGTCGGTATCGAATGAGGCGGCGACGGCATGGACCGGGTGGGCATGGACGATCGCGATATGGGGGGTCTTTTTGTAGACCTCCCGGTGGACCCGGTACTCGCTTGAGGCTTCTGGGGGGGCCTCTCCGTCTTCTGGCACGAACGCCGGCATCTCCCGGCAGTCCAGGTAGGCGCCGGTCCGTGTGATGTAAAACCCTCTTTCGGCGCGCACACTCATGTTCCCGAAATTCGCTCCGACAAGCCCCTCGAGAAAGAGGCGCTTCCCTATCCGTTCAAACTCCCGGTCAAGCATGGTACTGATGGGTTTAGCGTTTCCGGGCATAAGTGCGCCGGATCAACCCGTGCGGAAACCTGCGGGGGATCCTCAAAGTCCCGGCAGATAACGCGGTCTTATGTGGACCTGGTGCCGGGATCCTGTTGAGGAGGAGGAGCGTTGCGCTCTCGACAGGAGGTCCGTCATCGCAGGCCTGCCTGGTGCCATGCCCTCCCCGATATCACCGGTTCCGCCGACTATGCAGATCTTACTGGTCCACCAGCGGTTTTAAGATCTTCTCGAGTGCCTCCAGGCTCTGGACACCCACCAGTTTCTTGATGAGAACCCCGTCTTTCTCGATGACGAGCGTGGGTACAAACTGGAGGTCGTATTTCGTGGCATACCGCCTCGTCTCTTCGGAGTCGATACCGACATCGATCTTCCTTATATCGACCTTATCGCCCATCCTCTCTCTGAGCTTCTCGATGATCGGTGTCTGCTGGTGGCACGGACCGCACCACTCGGCGAAAAAGTCCATTAAAACCGGTTTTCCCATAATTTCAACCCCACTCACAGAATGTGTGTGAGCGGGGCAATAAAAGTTGTTATATGGTTGTTATTTTGAGAGGATCGCCATGATAACCTTCCCGTACGCGGGCCTCGTGACCAGTATGCCGATCATGGCGCCGAGTATGGTGATTATGGCAAAGCCCCTGAGGGTGGAGAGATCCATGAGCGCCAGCGGGAGCATGGCGATGAATACCGTCGCTGCAGCCACGGCGATTATGCCGAATGCGCGCCCGTAGCGTTTCATGTAGAGGTTCGGTGAGGGTACGCGGCCTTCGTGGAGAACCTCGTCGGTGACGATGACGAGCTGGTCGATCCCGGTGCCCACCACCGCTATAAGGCCTGCTATGGAGGCGAGATCCAGTTGCTGGATGAACCGGGCTATGCCGAGCAGTATGATGATCTCGGAGAGGTTGATGGCGAGCATCGGGATCACGATCGAGGGCTCGCGGTAGCGGTAGTAGATGACGACCCCGACGGTGAGCAATGCGAGCAGCCCGGCAAGCGCGACCATGGTCTTGAAATGTTCGCCGAGCGCCGCTGGAACCGATCCTGATCCCACGATATCCACCTTCACGGGCAGGGCGCCGGCGCGCAGGTGGATCTCGAGTGCCATCGCAGCCTCAAGCCCGGCATCACCGGTCCCGGTGGTGGCGGAGAGCGACCTGACAGGGCCTGACCGCATCTGCGCCACAAGATCCCCGGAGAGAGGAGCGCTGTAGACGGTCTCGTTGTCGAGGAGCATAACAAGGTGGTGGGCGGCCGGGTTATCGAGGGCACCGTGCTCGATGGCGGCCTCACGAAACGCCTGGGCACCTGTATCGGAGAACGTGAACCCGACACCCCACGTCTGGTACTGGGGATCTTTCTGCGGCAGACCGACGCTGGTGATCCGGTCCCCGAAGAGGACATGCTCGGTCTCGTCCCCGGTCGTCTGGATACGGATCTCAAATATCCCCTGCTTGCCGACGATCTCCTGCGCGGTCGCCATATCTACGCCAGCGAGTTCAATCCGCACGTACTGCGGATACTCGCTCCTTGTCGGGGTGAGCAGGTTGATCTTTGCATCCTGCATACCGAGAGCGTTCACCTTCTTGCTGAGGATCCGCTTTACGTCATCAGCTGTGTACGGGGATACACCCTCATGGTAGGTGACGATCTTTGCGCCCGATGCTGCAAATATCGGTTCGATATCGGCGCGTGGGACGCTCTTCCGGATCTCGAGGTGGTCCGCATCGATCTGGATGACATCTGCTTCCAGCGTTTTCTGGAGGTTCTCTATGAGGTCTCCGACCGGTTTTTCGGTGGAGTAGCCCACGACAACGGACTGAAACTCCATCTGCAGCCATGAACCGCCCTCAAGGTCGAGGCCGAACTGGAGGTTCCCCTCAAGCCCCTTCTCCAGGTTCGGGGGGACCAGGTATATGCCGGCGAGGGAGCCTATGACCAGTACGAGAAGCAGGGCGATCCGCCAGTCCTTTATGAGGTTGATGATTTTATCTCTCTTCATCTTTTATCGCTCCGGAGGACGTATCCCTTGAGGATCCCGGCGTTCAGCATCCAGGTATTCATCAGGTCGACAAGGAGCCCGATGATGAGGACGCTTGCGATCTCGCTTATGATCTGGATCTGCCCCACCGTTGAGACGACCCACATGGCGGCGATCGCCGAGAGCGTCGTTGTCGTCATTATGATCCCGGTCCTGAAGGCCCCGGAGAGTTTGTCGTCGAGTTTTCCCTTGCGCTTGAGCACCCGAGTTGTGAGCAGGATGTCGCTGTCCACCGAGTAGCCTATCAGCATGAGCAGGGCCGCCGTCGTCCCGAGGGAGAGTGGTATGCCGATGACCTGCATGATTGAGGCGGTGATGACGATATCGGAGAGGGCGGCAAGGACGACCGCGCCAGCCGGTATCAGATCCCGGAATGCGATGAGAACCACGATGGACATCCCGACAAACGAGAGGATCACGGCGAAGAAGGCCTGGCTCTGGAGCGTCTTTCCAAAAGTCTCCCCGATCTGGTCCACCTTCGCGTCTGGGTATCTTGAGTTGATGAGCATGCTCAGGCTCTGGTATTGGGAGTCGTCCATGGGGCCGAACTGGATGTATTTCCCGCTGCCGATGCCCTCGCCCACCGATAACAGCGGATACCCCGCAAACGTCGCCTCGATCGTCTCCCTGCTGTCTGAGGTGAAGACCGTGACCGCCGTTCCTCCTGCAAAATCGATGCCGGGCTGCAGGGGCAGGCCGGTGGTGAGCGTGGTATAACCGAGCACCATCCCGGCTATGATGAGGAGAACGATGGGCAGCGCTACCATCTGCCGCGGAGAGTACCTGTTGATGTCGTATCTGGCAAATTCCATGCTGTATTAGTGTACGGCAGTGATAGGTTAAAGAATTGCTCATATGCATGACATAGAAAGCCAGAATCCGGCCTTATATTCTCATAGCGCTCCGAAAATCGCCTGGTAAGCGGGAGCGCGCCAGAGGGTCTGGATCTTCTGCATGGCGCAGGGCCCACTCTCAATACCCGGGAGGTTCCCACGTTCGTATCACGAGCTGAGGAGTCGCCCACTCGCCATCTCCGGGGGAGATCCCGGCGCTGCCCGGGGTCAGCCACCGCCTTCTGCCGTCCCTCGCGCGGGGCGCGAAGGGTGGCCGATTGCGTGCCGGCAGCTTCACCTCGCGCGGGGCGCGAGCGGCAAAATAGTGGCCAGAACCACATGAGATATGGGGTCGCATGTGTACCGGATGAAAAAGGGGCAGGCATTTTCATGGAATAATGCACTACCCCCTTCGCTCCGGAAGCCTGAAAAGGTCCGGGTCCTCCCCTTGCGAGAGGAGGAGAGGCTTTCTGACTCACGATCATCGGAAGACCGCACAAAGCCCCTGGAACCTCAAGCATACAGATGAAAAGGCGGGGGCGTTTACATACGAAAGCGTTTCAGGACATTCACGAGCTGCCTCTCGCTTGCGCCGCCGGTAAATTCTGCACCGATAAACCCTTCCCTGTATAAGAAGGATGCTGCATCATCCATATCGTATTCTGTCAGACAACTGTCGTCCCCGGGGCATAATCTCCGGTTATACGAATGAAAAGAAAAGATATATATAAAATACCGAATCACAAACAAATATGAGATCACCCTCTGAGCTCAAACTAGAGATCGAGACTCGACTCAAAGGTTATCTCTCACGGGACCGGGATGGCATCCGGCACGAGCTGCTCAACCTCTTTGTGAAGATACGATCTCTGACCATACCTCAGATCTACGAGAGATTGCAGGAGCAGTTCTCTATCAGTTATCACTCTGTTGCATCCATGGTCGGCATCATCGCGTCCCGGATAGGCATCCTGCGCGTGAGGCGGAACGCGGAGGGGACAAACACCGTTTACGAGCTGAAGGATCAGTACGTGGATGTGGTGACAGACATCCTCGGGACGACATAGAACACACAAAACACATCACTTTTTACCTCTCGTGCCGATATGAGAGACTAACAAAATGCAGAGCGATACACGGGAACCATCACTAAGCATCTATGTCTCAGACAGAGTCCGATCGTATATACTCGGGAGGAAACGCGACTTCCGGGTAAGCACAGCCTGCAGTGGCCCCATCCTCATGCCGACATCAGTGAAACCGCCAAAAATGACCGATCTGAAGATTCCTGTCGGTGATTACACCATTTACATATCAAGGTATCAGGCCCGCTACCTCGATTCCATCCATGAGGGGATGATCCCGATCTTCTTTGAAGATCTCCGGTGAGCATCTCACATAACTTTGAGGATACGTGGGAATGAACAATCGCTGCGAACCTCCGCGTG